>CAZKFP010000091.1:0-6297 GCA_964552085.1 uncultured Steroidobacteraceae bacterium | reverse complement strand
GAACGGATGGGCGAGGACGGCTAGACTCAGCGAGCCATGACCCGATTGACCCCCGGAGAGCCGGCCCCCGACTTCGAGATGACCGCCGACGATGGCGCCGTCGTGTCGAGCGCCTCGCGCGCCGGCTCGCGCTACGTCCTCTACTTCTACCCGAAGGACGACACGCCGGGCTGCACGAAACAGGCATGCGGACTGCGCGACAGCTGGTCGCGCGTGACCGATGCCGGCGTGCAGCTCTTCGGCGTCTCGCCCGACAGCGTGAAGAGCCACGTGAAGTTTCGCGAGAAGTACGGGCTGCCGTACCGGCTTCTCGCCGACACGGACCACCGCGTGGCGGAGGGCTTCGGCGTGTGGATCGGGAAGTCGTTCATGGGCCGCACGTACATGGGCAACGAGCGCTCGACGTTCGTCGTCGGGCCGGACGGCCGGATCGAGCACGTCCTCGCCCAGGTGAAGCCCGACGAGCACGTCGACCAGCTCGTCGAGGCCCTTGCCGCGTGAGCGAGGAGCCTCCGGTGCTTGCGGCGAGCATCATCGTCGCATCGCTCCTGCTGCTCGTCGTGCTCGGCGTGCTCGTCTTCGTGTTCGTGCTGGATCCGATTCCGTGATCTGGATCCTCACCGCCCTCGCGCTGGGCCTGTGGCTGGCCGGCGTCATCGCGGGCCTCGGTCAGTGGGTGAACCTGTTTCTGCTCGTCGCCGCGGTGCTCCTCGTCTACCAGGTGATCGAGGATCGTCGGTCGGAGGGCGACTGAGCGCTCGATCGCCCGGCTGGCACGCAATCTGCGATATTCGGCCCGGCGTATGGGGCGATGGGCCTCGCGGGAGGGATACGGAACCGATTGAGGAGATTTCGATGCTCTGGACCATCATCATCGTCCTGCTCGTCGTGTGGCTTCTGGGCTTCA
The DNA here is from genome assembly GCA_964552085.1 of uncultured Steroidobacteraceae bacterium. Classification (GTDB taxonomy): domain Bacteria; phylum Chloroflexota; class Limnocylindria; order QHBO01; family QHBO01; genus JACDBZ01. Next base: position 5,390 of record CAZKFP010000091.1, on the reverse strand, counting down.
TGACGGGAGTCGTAGGAAATCTGATCTGGATTCTGCTGGTCATTGCGGCGGTCGTTCTGGTACTCCAGCTGATCAGCGGTCGCAGATCGGTCTAGGGAACGGCGCGCGATGGTCTGGGCCGGCCTGATCCTGCTCGTCGTCGTGTGGCTGCTCGGCCTCATCGGCCAGGTCGGCGGCGGCTGGATCTGGGTTCCGTTCGGCTTGGCGGTGATCCTGTTCATCGCCGTCCGCAGACCGAGCCCCGCGTAGCGCCTGCGCCCCGGCGTCGGTCGGCACGATCCCCGTGATCGTCATGGGGGGAGCGACCGACGCCAGACCCGGGACGGACCCAGAAGGCCCGCCTCGCGACCGATGAGCTGTCACGCCCATCGGCTACGCTTGGCGGGCCGTGCCGTCCCTCCCCTTTCGCTTCCTGCACACCGGTGACCTCCACCTCGACAGCCCCGTCGAGGGACTGAGCTCGGAGGTCCCGCCCGCGGTCCTGGCCGTCCTCCGCAACGCCACGACCGAGGCCTGGCAACGCATCGTCCGTATCGCCATCGATCGCGAGGTCGACTTCGTCGTCATCGCCGGCGACGTGTTCGAGGTCGCGAGCCCCACGCTGCTTGGACAGACCCGGTTCCGCGACGGTCTCGCCGAGCTGGCCGCCGCGGGGATTCCCAGCTATGTCGTCCACGGCAACCACGACCCGCTGGACGGTCGCGCCTGGGCACCGTCACTGACGTTCCCCGATGCGGTGCACCGGTTCGGCACCGAGGCCGGTGAGTCCGTTGCGGTCATGCGCGACGGAAGCGAGATCGCCCGGATCCATGGACGCTCGTATCCGCGGGCGGCGGTGAGCGAGAACTTCGCCGCCGGCTTCCGGGCCGAGCCGGGTGCCCCGTTCTCGATCGGCCTGCTGCACACGAATGTCGGCGACCGGCCGGGTCACGCCAACTACGCTCCGTGCTCGATCGAAGACCTTCGCGCCGCCGGGATGGACTACTGGGCGCTCGGCCACATCCACCAGCCGGGCCAGGTGCTCGCCGATCCGCCCGCCATCTACTGCGGGATTCCGCAGGGGCGGGACCCGGGTGAGCTCGGAGCTCGTGGCTGCTACATCGTCGAGGTCGACGCGGGCCGCCGGGTCACCGCGTCGTTCGTCGCCGCCGACGTCGTGCGCTGGAGTCCGGTCGAGATCCCGATCGCCGGCCTCGCCGACGACGAGGCTCTGAGAACCGCGTGCCGGGCCGCCGTGGACGACGCGATGGCCGGCTCCGACGGACGCTCGCTCATCCTCCGGGTTCGCCTCACGGGGCGCGGGCCGCTGCATGCCAACCTCGTGCGGACGGGCTATCTCGACGATCTTCGCCAGCTGCTCAACGAGGAGCGGGGCACCGTGGCGCCCCTGGCGTGGATCGAGTCCCTCCGTGGCGCGACCGGCTCCGAGATCGACGTTGAGGCGCGTCGCGAGGCACCCGACTTCGTCGGCGACTTCCTGCGCACCGCGGCGGCGGCGCGGCGCAGCGGGCGGACGACCGACCCCGAGGAGCACGAGCGCTGGCAGCGCCTGCTGCGTGAGTCGGTCCATGCGCTGTTCGAGGCCGCGCCGCGCGGCCGTCGCTACCTGCAGAATGCCGCGCCGACCGACGAGATGCTCACCGGGACCCTGCTCGACGAGGCCGAGACCCTCGGCCTCGACCGGCTCGTCGGCGACGAGGACGATCGCTGAGATGCGGATCGAGCGGCTCGAGATCGGTGGCTTCGGGCGCTTTGCGGACGTCGGATGGGATCTCGACCCGGGCCTGACGGTCATGCTCGGCCAGAATGAGGCGGGCAAGACGACGCTGCTGAATGCGGTGCGCGCCATCCTCTTCGGGTTCGAGTCCTCGCGCGATGGGCGTGCCTGGTACCCGGCGCTCGCCGGGGGCCGGCGCGGAGGGCGGCTCAGTCTCGTCACCGCGTCGGGGGACCGCTGGGACGTCGAGCGCCACGGCGAGCGTGGCGGAGCCGGGTCGCTGGCGGTCCGCGCGCCGAGCGGCAACCAGGGCGGCCAGGAGACGCTCGACCGTCTCATGCACGGCGCCGATCGAGATCTCTTCAACGCCATCTTCGCGTTCGGCCTCGGGGAGCTGCAGGACCTGGCCACCCTCGGCGGCGAAGCGGTTCGCGGGCGGATCTACGGCGCCGCCGCCGGGTTGGGCGGGACGAGCGCGATCGACGTCGAGCGGCGCCTGCGCGAGGAGCAGGAGGCGCTCTTCCGGCCGAGCGGCCGGCTCCAGCCGATCAACCAGCTCTTCAGCCGCATGGACGACCTGCACGCTCGCATCACCGAGCTGGCCCGCCAGCCGGAGGCATTCGAGACCGCCCACCGTGAACGGGCCGCGGCGCGAGCGGAAGCCGCGGCACGCCGCGAGGAGGTGCAGGCTCTCCGCGGTCGGGTGCTGCGCCTACAGAAGCTGCTCGAAGCGGCGCCGTTCGCCTCGACGCTCGAGACGCTCGACGTCGAGCTGGCCGCCTCCGATCCGGCACTCGACGAGCTTGCGCCCGAGGCGGTCTCCATCCTCGAGAGCCGTCTCGCGGCCCTCGCCGAGGAACGGGCGCGGCTCGCGGCCTTCGATGAACAGCTGACCGAGATCGAGGTGCAGCTCGCGGGCATCAGCGTCGACGAGCGCCTGGTCGGGGCCGCCGACGAGATCCGCGCGGTCGATGCCGACCGCCGTGGGCATGCCGGCGCGGCCGACCGCATGCGCGAGGCGGCGGCGGCCGAGGCGCGTCATGCCGCGGCCGTCGCTGAGCAGCTGGCGCGCGCCGGCAGCTGGGACGAGCCTCGTCTCCTGGCCCTCGACGACTCGATCGCGTCGATCGAGGCGACGCGCGAGCACGAGCGCCGCCTGGACCAGGCCGCCGAGGCCGCCGGCGAGGCCGATCGACGGCACCGTGCGGCCGGGGACGAGCTCGCCGCGCGGGAGCGGGAGGGTGGCCCGTCCGCCGAGAACGACGGCGATGAGGCCGACGCGATCGTCGCGCTCCGCCAGCTGAGCCGGCTTCGCGAGCGGCGCCGGGGCGGCGGCGGCGGGCCGGAAGTGCGCCTGCCCGGGTCCCTGCGGCGCCTGCCGGGTGTGGCCGCGCTCGTCGGTGTTCTCGTCGCGCTGCCCTTCGCCGGCGCTCTCGGGCTCGGCCTCGGACCCGGCGCCGCGGCCGTCGGCGCCGTCCTCGGGGCGCTCGTCGCCGCGGTCCTCCTGCTCGCCACGCGGGATGGGGAGCCCGCGGACGGATCGGACGAGGCGACGCTCCTCGCACGCGCCGGACTGGCCCAAGGGGCGGCCGACGCCGAGATTGCCGGGCGCGAGATGGAGGTGCTCGAGGCGCGTGCGCGTCGAACGCTCATGCGGAACGAGGCAGGCCGGCTCGCGGCACGCCGCGAGGAGGTCGCCCGTCTGGGCGAGGCGGCGGCCGCCGGCAGCGCGGCGCTCGCCGCTGCCCGCGAGGCCTGGGACGCCTGGCTGAGCGAGCACGGGATGACCCCTGGCGCATCCCCGGAGGTCGCGCGGCAGGTCCTGGCGGCCGCCGGCATCGCGCGCCGTGCCGCCGAGGAGCGCGACGAGCAGCGGCGCATCCTGGCACGCCTCGAGGAGGCGGGCGCCGAGCTCGATCGCCGCGCGAGCGCGCTCCTCGAGCGCCTCGAGGTCGGTGAGCGCGGCTCGATCGACGGCCGCCTGGCCAGCGTCGTGCACCGGCTCGAGCGCACGGTCGCCGACCGCCGGGTCGTGCAGCAGGCGGAGGCGCGCCGTGCCGCGCTCGTCGAGCGACGCGGGCCGATCGAGGCCTCGGTCGAGACGCTCGCCGCGGCCGTGACCGAGCACCTGGCGAGCCACGGCTGCGAGGACGCCGACGAGCTCCGCGCCCTGGCCGCGGCGGCGGCCGAGCGGCGTGCATTGCAGCAGCGAATGCGCGAGACGCGGGCTCGCCTCGGCGGGGTGACGGGCGGGCCGGAGGCGGTCGACGCCCTGCGTGCCGAGCTCCGTGATCGCGACCTGTCGTCGGTCGAGGCCGAGCTCGCCACGGCGGCCGCGGATGCCGAGCGGCTCGAGGACGAGGAGCGCGCGCTCCTGGCGACGGCCGGCGAGCTCGATGCGAGGATCCGCGATCTCGAGGCCGCCGACGAGCTCGGCACGCTGCGCCAGGAACTCGCCACGCTCGAGGGACGCGCGGAGGCGCTTGCCACCGAGTGGGCGGTCCGGGCGATCGCCGGTCGCCTGCTGTCCGAGACGCGCTCCCGGTACGAGCGCGAGCGCCAGCCGGACGTCGTGCGAGCCGCGACGGCGCACTTCGAGCGGATCACGGGCGGCCGGTACGCGCGGATCGTGGCCCCGCCCGGTGACGGCAGCGTGCGCGTCGAGACCGAGTCCGGCGAGGCGAGGCTCACCGACGAGCTGTCGCGCGGCACGGCCGAGCAGCTGTACCTCGCCCTGCGCTTCGGGTTGATCGAGGAGTTCGCGCGCCAGGCGGAGGCGCTGCCGGTCGTGATGGACGACATCCTCGTCAACTTCGACACCGATCGTGCCGACCGTGCCGCCGCTGCGATTCGGGACCTCGCCACGCGCCACCAGGTGCTCTTCTTCACCTGCCACGCGGCCATGGCGACGCTGCTCGATCCCGACGGCGGACGGACGGTGAGCCTGGACTGACTGCTACGATCGGTCGACCCGATGCCTGACGACAAGCTGCCGACCCCAGAGCGCGTGCTCGTCGTCGCCGCGCATCCGGACGATATCGAGTTCGGCGCCGCGGGGACGATCGCGCGCTGGGTCTCCGAGGGCGCCACCGTCCGCTACCTCCTCGTCACGCGCGGCGACAAGGGGAGCGACGACCCGTCCGCCGACGTCGCGGCCCTCGTCGACGTCCGGGACCGCGAGCAGCGCGCGGCCGCTGCCGAGATCGGCGTCGCGGGCGTCGACTGGCTCGACGAGCCTGATGGCCAGGTCGAGCCCTCGTTGCGCCTCCGCGAGCTGATCACGCGCGCGATCCGCTCCTTCCGCCCCGAGATCGTGATGACGCACGACCCGACGGTTCTCTTCGTGAACAACGAATGGGTCAACCACCCCGATCACCGGGCCGTGGGCCAGGTGACGGTCGACGCCGCCTTTCCGACGGCGCGCGATCCGCTGAACTTTCGCGAGCACCTCGATGACGGGCTCATGGCGTGGAAGGTGGCCGAGCTGTACCTGTGGAGCACGAACGAGGCGAACCAGATCGTCGACATCGGCGCGACGCTCGAGCGCAAGGTCGCGGCGCTCGGTCATCACGCCAGCCAGTTCCGCTCGTTCGACGAGATCGCGCGCTGGGTGCGGCGGCGGAGCGAGGAGCTCGGCGAGCGCGCCGGGTACCGGGCCGCCGAGGGCTTCCGC
>CAZKFP010000090.1:0-2952 GCA_964552085.1 uncultured Steroidobacteraceae bacterium | reverse complement strand
CCGATCGGCAGGACGAGGAGGTTGCCGCGCACGACGGTCGACCCGGCGTTCGACCAGAGCGTGAACTGCTCGCTGATCGTGTCGTCGGCGCCGATGCGTCCCTCGATCTGGCTCGGTCCCTGGGTGCTCGTCCCGGTCGGGAACTGGAACGCGATCCGCTCGCCGTAGAAGCCGGGGTCCATCCGCGCGGCGACCCAGGCGATCATGTTCGGCCGATCCTCGGGGACCATCGGCTGGATGAGCACGAACTCGGCCTCGTCCTCGCCGGGGATCCGCATCGTCACGTAGTACGGCTCGATCGGCTGGCCGGTCCCGCCCACCTGGTCGATCGGGATCGCCCACCGGTCGTCCTCGTTGTAGAACGTCGTCGCGCCGTTATCCGTGGCCGGCAGGTGGTAGAGGCGGTACGTCTCGTTCTGCGCAGTGAACAGGTCCTCCGGGTAGCGGAGGTGCGCGCGGAGCTCCTCCGGCATCGCGTCGATCGGCTCAAAGAGGTCCGGGAAAATGCGCGCGTAGGCCGCGATGATCGGCTCGTCGGGCTCCGACAGGAAGAAGCGCACGGTGCCGTCGTAGGCGTCGACGACGACCTTGACGCTGTTGCGCATGTAGTTGACCCCCGCGAAGCGGCTGGACGCCGGCAGCGGCTGCGCGTTCGGATAGCGATTGGTGACCGTGTAGGCATCCCACACCCAGAGGAGGCGGTCGTCGGCGCTCACGAGGTACGGGTCGCCGTCGTACGCCAGGAAGGGCGCGATCTCCGGGACGCGATCGGTGATGGCGCGCCGGAAGAGGACCTGGGAGTCCCCGGTCAGCTGCCCGCTGATGAGCATGTTCAGGTCGCCGAAACGCAGGGCGAAGAGCGCTCGGGCGATCGGGTTGCCGATGCCAACGCCGGTCGTCCCGTCCCAGACGGTCGTCGCGCCCGCGTCGCTCTCCCCGTCGGAGTCGAGCGGGTAGTCGAACTCGGCGGTCGTCGTGCCGGTGATGATGTCGTTGTCGGTCACCTCGCCGAAGTAGATGCGCGGCTCGCCGATCGGCAGCTGCGGGTCGCGGTTGATGCCGCTGACGAGGTAGTCGGGCGTGCCCTGGTCGGTCACCGCGTCGACCGGGACGGCGGTGATGCCGTACCCGTGCGTGTAGACGAGGCGCTCGTTCGTCCACGTCAGGTTCTCGCCGAAGCGATCGACGTCGAGCTCGCGCGCGCTGAGCATGATCTGTCGCTGCTCGCCGCCGATGTCGTAGCGATCGATGTCGACGTCGGTGAACGTGTAGTAGCGGCGCAGGATCTGCTGCTGGCCGAACGTCGTGAGGAGCGGCCGGTAGTCCCACAGCCGAAGGTTCTCGATCGTCGCCTCGTCGCCGGCGAAGACCTCGCGCGTCAGCTCCTGCTCGCCGGTGAAGCGCCGCTGCTCGATCGCGTCGAGGTCGAACGCCGCGCGGGTGGCCTCCAGGTGGTTGGCGAGATATTGCCGCTCGACGTTGAGCTCGTTCGGGTTGACCTGCACCGTCTGCACGAACGAGGGGTACAGGCCGCCAACGAGGATCGAGAGGACGAGCCAGGCGCCGGCGGCGAGGGCCAGCAGCCACAGCGTGCGGAACCAGGTGTTCAGAAGCAGGAGGGCGGCCGAGACGAGCGCGACGACGGTGAGGATGACCGCCGCGGGGTACTGCGCGTTCATGTCGGTGTACAGCGCCGCCTGGACGTTGCCGCCCCAGCCGCGCGTCGAGTAGGCGAGCTCGGCGATGTCGAGCTGGTAGCCCCCGGCGATGACGACGAGCAGCAGGGCACCGATGACCGACAGGTGCGCACGCACCCCGGCCGAGAGGTGGAACTGCCAGCGCAGCGCCCGGGCCGCGTACGTCCCCAGCGTCAGCAGGCCGACGACGATGAGCGTCGTCGAGGCCCAGCTCAGCAGGAAGCGCCAGAAGGGCAGGTCGAAGACGTAGAACCCGACGTCACCGCCGAGCGTCGGATCGTCGACTCCCCACTCGCTGCCGTTGATGAAGAGGAGGATCGTCTCCCAGTTGCCGCTCCAGGCGCTGCCGCTGCCGAGGGCCAGCAGGACGGCCGCGACCGTCAGCGCGACGCCGATGACGCGCGACGCATCGGGCATCTCGATGCCGCCGAGCTGGCGGACCGGGGCCTGCGGCACGACACGACGCGCCAGCCAGATGCTCGCGAGGGCCGGGACGAGCATCGCCACGAAGCCGATGCCGAACAGGACGACCTGGGCCCAGAGCCGGGTCTGGAGCACGTCCCGGCGACCGAGCGCGTCGTACCACATGATGTCGGTGACGAGGTTGACGATCCCGCCGAGCAGGCCGAGGACGACGAAGATGGCCAGCACCGCCCCGCCGATGAGCAGGTAGCGACGCCACGGCAGCTCGTCGGCCACCGGCGTGAAGGGTCGTCCCCCGCCGTTTCCGCCGTTCCCGCCGCGCCCGCCGCGCTGGCCGTCGATCGGCGTCACGTTCCGTTCGGCGGGCTCGCGACGCGGAGGCGGACGCCCCTCGGTGCGGGCGTCGGCCTCTTCCTGCCGGCGTTGCAGCTCCTCGAGGAGCTTGTCGAACCAGTTGGACATGTGCGACGCATGCTACCGGTTGGCGCCATCCCCGGCCGGACCGTCAGCGCGAGAGGCCGACGTCCAGCCCCTCGACGAGCGCCAGCGGCACCGGCGTCACTCCCACTCGATCGTGGCAGGCGGCTTCGAGCTGATGTCGTAGACGACGCGATTCACGCCCGGCACCTCGTTCACGATGCGCGAGCTGATGCGTGCCAGCACTTCGTACGGGAGGCGCGCCCAGTCCGCGGTCATCCCGTCGTCGGACGTGACCGCCCGGACCGCGACGACGTTCGCGTACGTCCGGCCGTCGCCCATGACCCCGACCGAGCGAACCGGGGTGAGGATCGCGAAGGACTGCCACAGGGACCGATACAGCCCGGCGGCCTTG
>CAZKFP010000089.1:0-29859 GCA_964552085.1 uncultured Steroidobacteraceae bacterium | reverse complement strand
AGGGGGCCGGGGTCGTCACGACGCGCGCCCATGCCCGGACGATCGGGACCGAGTGGGGGGTCGCGGAGCTGTTCGGGCGGACGATCCGGGAGCGCGCAGCGGCGCTGGTCGAGATCGCCCATCCGGACTTCCGCGACGAGCTAGCTGCCGAGGCCCGCCGGCTCTATCACGTCTAGACCCGGCCCCCGGAGTTGATCGGCGGACTGGAGGCTCATCGTCGCCTCAATCGTGTCCGTTCCCGGATACCGGCGCAGCGTGAACCCGGCTCGCTTGCTCACGCGCAGCATGCCGGCATTGCTCGCCAGAATGTCACCCCTGACGCGCGCCAGGCCCTCGTCGCGGCCGACGCCGATGAGCAGCCGGAGCAGCTCGCCACCGATGCCGCGACGCTGCCAGCCGTCAGCGACGAGCAGGGCGAACTCCGCCTCATCGGCGTCGTGTGACTTGATGAGGCGCCCCACGGCGACGATCTCGGCCCTGCCGGATGCCGGGTCATCGCGCTCGACGACAAGGGCCATGACGCGGTCGTAATCGATGAAGCAGAGCGGCGCGAGCCGCTCGTGGGCCGTCCGTTCACTGAGCTTGAGGAAGCTGAAGTACCGTGCGTGGACCGTCTCGTCCGACAGCGCCTGGTGGAACTGCACCATCAGCGGCTCATCATCGGGGCGAATGGGACGAATCGTCACCGGCACGCCGTCCCGCGTCTTCCAGACCGTGACGTACTGACGCGGGTAGGGCCGGACCTCGCGGCTCGCCAGCGCTGGGCCACTCGCGGTACCGGAACCGATCTGGATCGTATGCATGACCAGCCTCCTCTGCCCTGGCGCTGACGATGCTTTGTCGCATGCCCCAGGACCAGTGCCAAGGGACCCGTCCACGGGGGAACTCCGGCACTGTCGGCCCCTGTCGGAGCAGCCGAGCCACGTCGTCAGCGATCTGCTTCTGCCCGTTCCCAGCCCGCGACACGTTCGCCCGCCGCAGCGGGCGGCGCGAAGACGTCCGTATCGCGCTGTCACATCACCTGGAACGCACATAGGCGCCACGCACAGACCCGTGGCGCCCAGGGCGAGCGAAGAGAGCGGAGGTGGGAGGGCGCGCTGTTCGCAGTGAGTGCCTCCCACCCCGCCGGTCTTCGTCAGATCGGCCGTGCGTGATGCACGTACGATCCTTCGGTGGAGTAGCGAAGGATGGCGTCGACCACGAAGCCGAGCACGACGCCGCCAATGAGCGCCGGCAGCACGTAGAGGCCTTCAAAGGCGTATCCCCACGTACTGAACGTCCCAAGCGCTTCGCTACCGATGTACCCGCCGATGAGGGCGGCGACGGCCACGACTGGGCCTTCCCAGCCGGTCCTCACGTCACCGATGAAGTGCGCGAACACACCAATAAGGATGGCGCCGGCAACGAGCAGGAGCGCCGCGTATGCGCTCATTCCGACGTCCCAGCCGAATAGATCGAGCATTTGGTGGACCTCCTCTGATCCGTGACCTATCCCCCACGCGATCCTCGCGGCTGACTCGCGGCGTCTGCAGTGCCGACCGTCGCGATCGCGCGTGCCATCCGGCCCGTTCGCGGCACTACGTTGCGATCGAACCCGCGAGCTCGGCGCCCCACGCCCGGGCGCGCTCGATCTCGCCGCTCCGCAGCGGGCCGTACTTGTCCTGGACGACGAATCGTTGCGCCTTGGCGATGCGCGAGTATCCAGCCCGCTCCAAGCGCTTCTCGATGTCGCCGGTCGCCCCACGTGGCGACCACCAGATCCTCGTCTCGAACGCCGCTGCAGGGGCGTGACCCTGGGGCAGTGCGTCGAGCCACGAGCGCATCGACGGCTGTGACAGATCGGGCGGTCGTGGGGCACCGGCCTCGGTCTGCACGATGCTGTCGCGCATCCGATCGGTTCCCAAGCTGAACCCGAGCACCGGGGCTCCGGCGACGATCAGGTCGGCTTCCGTGACTTTCGCTCCGGTGGCCGCACCTGTGGGCACGGCCTCAGCGCCCGGTCCCATCCCCTCGGCGATGGCCCGCGCCACCGCCGCGGTGTTACCCCACAGGGACTCGTACACCACGAGTGCCTTCATGACTCCTCCTTCACGACGAGCGTCAGCGTTTGCCACCACACGGTGCGGAAATGGCAGAGCCAATCGAAGTGCCACAGGCATCGATCCACGGGCCGTTCGGCCCCTTCACGAAGTGTCCTCCGGGTCTGTCCCCCCCAACTCGCGCAGCTGCATCGTCAAGCGACCAAGTGCGGCACGGAGGCGATGAGATGCAGATCTTGCTGGGCGTGGATGGGTCCGCCGCGGCGGAAGCGGCGCGGCGACTGATCGGTGGACGGACGTGGCCCATCGGCACACGCGTCCGACTGATCACCGCGATGCGCGACATGGATTGGACTGCGTTCGGGGCGGCGACCGGCGCGCCGTCCGGGACCGACCTGCAGGAGCTGGAGGCCGCCGCCGAGGCTGAGGCCGACAAGCTGAGGCGGCACGGACTCGTTGTCGACGTCGAGGTCGTCGCGGGAGATCCGGCCGAAACCCTGATCGAGCGCGCCAGGGAGCTGTACGCCGACCTCATCGTCGTGGGGAATCGTGGGCGTGGCCCGGTGACGAGCGTCGTCCTCGGCTCCGTCTCCGCGTACCTCGTGGACCACGCTCCCTGCCCGGTGCTCGTAGCTCGGTCACCCGAAATGACACGGATGCTGCTGGCCGCTGACGGGACCTCGAGCTCGCGCTCGATCCCGACCATGCTCGGCGCGTGGGGCCCGGCGTTCCGCGGACTCCCCGTCGAGGTTGTCAGCGTGACCGATGCCGGCGCCGCCGGCAGTGACGAGCTTGCCCTGCACAAGCGAATCGCCGAGGGCGTCGCCGACGAGCTCATGGAGCTCGGATGGCATGCCGCCGCAATGGCCCGCCTCGGTCGCCCCGGGCGTGAGATCGTGCGGGCCGGCGACGAATGGCACGCGGATCTGATCGTCACCGGCTCACGCGGTCTCGGCCCCCTCCGCCGGCTCGCGGTGGGCAGCGTGTCGCACGACGTCCTGCTCCACGCGCATGCGTCGGTGCTCGTCATGCGCGGGTTCGTCCCGGCTGGGATCCGCAATCCAGCACTCGCCGTCCGCGGAGCGCCCGCGTAGGTCCCTTCGGGCCGGCGATGGACGCCGGCCCGATGACGCCCTTGCGAGTGGCACTTCGTGACCAGGGGCTCATCACGGATGGGCCGTTCGGCCGGTCCGCACGGGCCGCGGCTCGCAGACGATGAGCCCAGCCGGCAGCCGGCCGGAGGTACTCCAGGAGGTGGACCGATGCTTGCCACAAGCGCCGAACTGCGTGTCGGCAATCTCATGACTCTCGACCCGATCGTCATCGGCCCAGAGGCACTGGTCACCGAGGCCGAGCAGCTGCTCAAGACGTACCGCGTGACCGGCCTGCCGGTCGTGGACAATGGGGAGCTTGTCGGGGTGATCAGCCAGTCGGATCTCGTGGTTGCGCGATCGAGCGAGATGATCTTCGACCAGTGGGCCCGGCTGCATGTCCGACACCTGATGTCGACGCCGGCCGTCAGCGTTCACACCACGGCGACGCTCGCGTATGCCGCTCGCCAGATGGTCACGCGCCACATCCACCGGCTCGTCGTGGTCGGTGACGATGGCACGCCGATCGGCGTCGTGACCACGCTCGATCTCCTGCGCTCGCTGCTCGAGGACCCCGACGCGCCGCTGATCTGACAGCCACTTCAACAGCGCGAGGGCCCTGCCTCTTTCGGAGACAGGGCCCTCGCGGCCGTTTCGAACCATCGCCGATCGTCGGCGAGCGCCTCAGACGAATCTGCGCCGGAGAAGGCTGAGGCTGGAGAGGACGAGCAGTCCGCCGATCGCGCCGAAGACCACGGCACGATCGCCCGGGTCGCCGAGGGCGGCGGGGAGGCTCGTGTCGGGGGTGCTCGGGGTGCCGCCGGTCGACGGCGGCGTCGTGGCAGGCGACGACGGACTCGGGCTCGGCGGTGTTCCCGCGACGTCATTGTTCGTGATGCTTGCCGAACAGACGGTGAGGGTCCCGCCCCCGTTCGACGAGTCGTTGCACTGGTTGATGAGAACGGCCAGGCCCGCGGACTGCGTCCCGCTGGCCGTGCACGTCAGCGACGCACCGCCGCCATTGGCCGAGTTGTTGCACTGGGTGATCGTGGCTCCGCTCGTGGTCGCCGGGTCAGGATCGCAGGCACGCATCGTTCCCGTCGTGATGGATCCGACGCACTGGTTCACCGTGACGGCCGTGGGTGCCGAGGTGATCCCGTAGAAGTTGTTCGTTACGTTGACGCTGCAGCGCAGCTGGCCTCCCCCGCCGTTGATCGATCCGTTGCACTGGTTGACCGCGGTGACCGGCTCCGTGAGCGGGGTCGTCGTGTTCGTGCAGGTCGCGTCCGGGACTCCCGCGGAGCCGGTGCACTCGCGCACGGTGACGACAGCGGACCCGCCGGTCGGTGTGATCGTGTTGACGACGGTGACCTCGCACACGGCACCACCGTTGCCGAGCGCGTTGTTGCACGTCGTGGTCGGGCCGATCGTGACCGCGGACGCGGGCGAGACCGTCACGAGTGACAGGGCCGTCAGCATCGCGACTGCCAGGAGACCGGGGAGGAAGAGAGTCATCGGGCGGCGCACGGCGGCACCTGCTAGCGAGTCGAGCGGCGTGGCTAATTCGTTCAGCGGCGAGGCCCGTGCCAATCAGTATAGAACGCAGAATTCGCCGCTGGCTACCGGACTATCTAGCCCCGGTGGTACGGCCGCCGGCCGCGTCAGCGTTGCCAGTCTCCCGCACGCGGAACGGCAGACGCGAGCACGCGACCGATCGCGGCGCGATATCGCACGCCCGACGGATGCCGCGCGAGCCAATGCAGGTACTCGGGATCGAGACGAGCCAGCTCCTCGATCGTTCGGCCGGCGTGATGGCCAAAGTCGAGCGTCGTCCCGTCGAAGCTCGACCCGGGACCAACCGGGGTGGACGTGCCCGGCTCGATCTCGAATGCTGCCGGTTGCTGCCGTTCGCTCATCCCTAGCCTCCCTGCCCGTCGCTTGCTCGTCCGGCGGGCATGCTAGCGCCGCTGGTGATCGGGCGCAACACCGTGGTGCGCGGTTCCCTGGTCAGCTGATCGCGACCTCGCGTCCGGCCACCATGGTCAGGACGGACCGCACCTGCGCCAGCCGCTCGTCGGCCTCGAGCAGGATCGGCAGGTCGACGGACAGGACCGCCAGGTCGGCACGCGCGCCCGGCCGCAGGTGACCCTCGTCGCCGGCACCGATGGCCCGCGCGGGGCCGAGCGTGTACGCGCTCAACGCCTCGGCGAGCCGGAGCGCCTGGGCGGGCCGCCAGTCGCCGCGCGCGTCCGACGGCAGGCATCGATGCACGGCGGCGAAGACGCCAAGCCACGGGTTGACCGACTCGACCGGCGCGTCGGAGCCGGCGGCCAGCAGCGTTCCGGCATCCGCGAGCGATCGCCACGCGTACGCGCCGTCCTGGCGACCATCCCAGCACGCATCCACGAGGTCACGATCGGCGGCTGCGTGGATCGGCTGGATGCTGGCCGTCACGCCGAGCGCCGCGAAGCGCGCCACGTCGCCCGCGCGCAGGAGCTGGGCGTGCTCCATCCGATCCGGCGGCGTGCCATGGCGGCGCTGCGCCGCGCGCTCGACCGCGTCCAGGACGATGGCCGCGCTGCGGTCGCCGATGGCGTGGATCGCCATCCCGATCCCGGCGGGGCGGGCCGCGGCGAAGAGTGCGTCGAGCTCGTCCGCCTCGACCCGCAGGATGCCCGCTCCCCCGTCGCCGCAGGTCCGTGGCGCGAAGAGCGCGGCGGTCCCCGAGCCGAGGGCGCCATCGGCGTACTCCTTGGCCCAGCCAAACCGCATCGTGTCACGCCCCTCGAGCATGGTGGCGGTCCGCAGACCCCGCGCCGCGGCGGCCGAGATGGCATCCGCCGGGATGCCGAGCGTCAGGCGCAAGCGCCCGTCAACGAGCATGCCGAGCTCGGTCAGCGACGAGTACGAGTCCCCGAGCGCTGCATCGGCCCCGGTCCCGCTCGCGTCGGTGTAATCCCCCGCCTCGCTGGCGCCGGTGATCCCGTGCGCCGCGAGCTCGGCAAGCGTCGCGTCGAGCGGCGCGCGCAGCGCGTCACCCTGCAACCGCGCCGCGAACGGCGCGACGAGGTCAAGGGCCGTCTCGCGCAGCATGCCGGTCGGCTCCCCGTGCGCGTCGCGCTCAAGCCGGCCACCGCGTGGATCCGACGTGCCGGCATCCACGCCCGCGAGCCGCAGTGCGGCCGGCGAGGCCCACGCCGAGTGGCCGTCATGGCTCTTGAGGAAGGCCGGATGCTCCCCGACCGCGTTGCTCAGCTCGCCGGCGCTCAGCATCGAGACCTGGGCCTCCGACCAGCCGCGACCGGTGAGCCACGCGCCGGGCTCGAGGACGCGGACCGCCCCTCTCAACCTGGCGACGACCTCCGTGCCGTCGGGCGCATCGTCGAGCAGCACCGCGTCTCGCGCGCGCGCCAGGCCGACAAGGTGGATGTGGAAGTCGTGCAGGCCGGGGATCACCGCGGCGTCTCCGGCGTCGAAGACACGCGCACCGGCCGCCGCCGCCCCGGTCACCTCGTGACGCGTGCCGGTCGAGACGACTCGCCCGTCGGCGATGCCGATCGCCTCGGCCCGCTCCAGGCCGTCAGGCTCAGCGGCGACGACAACCTGGCCGCAGACGACGAGGTCCGCGCGGGGCGGCCTCATCGGTCCTCGTCCGGGACGAACCGCCTCGTCTGCACGAAGCCCGACGACGCCGGCCACAACGCGATTCGGAGGAGCGCGAGCGGCACGACGAGCAGCCAGTGCGAGAGGAAGAGCGCGCCGCGCGTGGCTCGCCCGACGAGCGGCAGGCCGCGCTCGCCGGCGGCCGAGAGGCCGCCGAAGGCCAGCAGGAAGACCCCGATCCCGTAGCTGGCCACGAGGGATCCCGGCACGGTCCAATCGGCCGGTCCGGGCAGTGCGATCGTGGCCAGGCTGGCGACGATCGTGGCGGCGAACAGCGGCGGCACGAGAAACTCGCCGCTGAAGGCGAGGAAGTCGGCCTTGCGCGCCAGCGACTGCGGGCCGAGGACGAGCCCCGGACCATGCTCAAGGAGCCGGCGCAGGCTCCCCTCCGCCCAGCGCAGGCGCTGGTGCCAGAGGTCGCGCAGCGTCTCCACGGCCTCCTCGCCGACGGACGTCTCCGGCGAGAGCGCGACGTGCGAACCGTTCGCGACGAGACGGGTCGACAGCTCGAGATCCTCGGTCAACGCACCCTCGCTCCAGCCCCCGACCGCCTCGAGCGCATCGCGCCGCACGAACATCCCGTTGCCGCGCAGCTCCGCGGTGCCGTCCATCGCCGAACGGCCGCACTGGCTGGCCATGTCCATCAGCTGCTCCTCCGCCTGCGCGCGCGTCAGCCACGAGACCGACGCGTTCCGCGGCCGCCGAGCCACCTGCAGGGCTGCGGCGCGCGGATCGCGACGCCATGCGCGCATGGCGCGCTCGAGGAACGCAGGCTCGACGCGGGTGTCGGCATCGATCGCGCCGATGACGTCGCCGCGCAGGAAGGGCATCGCCCACGCCAGCACTGCGCCCTTCGTTCTCGGGCCCGGCGACGGCTCGCGCAGCCGCACCTGGACGTGCGGCGCATCGATCGCCGCGCGGCGTGCCGCGTCGCCGGTCCCGTCGCTCGACCCGTCGTCCACGACGAATAGCTCGTAGGCCGGGCGCCCGTCGGGAGCCGCGTAGCGAAGGCGGCTGAGGCTGGCGATCGTCCCGGCGATCACGGACGCCTCGTTCCGCGCGGGCACGACGATGGAGACGAACGGCAGGTCGAGTGCGAGTCCGGTCGGCTCGGCGGCCCCACTGCGGCCGGCCGCGTAGGCCCGACGCATGACGCGCGCGCCGTTCCATGCGAGCCACGCCACGTAGGCCACCGAGACGACGATGAGCAGCTGGAGCACGCGTGCGGCGAAGGGCACCGCGATCGTGAGCCACGCGACGATCGCGGAGACGACGAGGAACGAGGCCGCGACGATCCTAGTCGTCATCGTTGACGGGCCGCCGGCGCCGGCGCCGGCGACGCGGCGGCACGTCCGCCACGTCCGGCATGCCGGGCGCCACGGCCTCGTCAACCGTGTCCGCGGGCGGCGACAGACCCCGATCGTGCTCGTGCAGTCCCTCGCCAGCGTTACGCTTCCACGACGCGATGCCGGCCCACAGCACGAGGATGCCCAGGACCGCCATGACGATCGGGATGCCGGCGCCGTCGAAGAAGATGTTCAGGATGTCGGCCACGGCAGGACCGATGATGACGGGCAGGAAGGACGCGAGCGAGAGCAGCGTATTGAGGATGCCGAAGATCCGGCCGCGCACGGCCGCGGGCAGCTCCTCCTGCAGGGCCGTCTGCGACGGGATGGCGACGAACGCGTACTCGAGCCCGGCGAAGACGGCGATCACGACGACGATCGCGATGAGGCTGACGAGCGGCGTGATCGAGGGAATCGCCTCCTCGAGCGGCCCGAGGGCCGGGCCGAGTATCGAGGTGATCGGCCGCACGACCGCCAGCGCCATGAGCGTGATGCCCATCGCCACGAGCCCGATGTCGATGACGAGCCGCTTCGGGATCGCCTTGCCATACGAGTTGAGGAACAGGATGCCGACGACCGCACCGAGGCCGGCGGGGCCCATGATGAAGAAGAAGTCCTCGGCCCTGAGGCGCAGGATGTCGCGCGCGAAGCCCGGGCCGATCGCCCCGAGCACGCCGATCAGGCTCGCCGCCACGCCGAGGTACGTCAGGCTCCACGCGATGCGCCGGTTGGACCGGATGAAGGCGACCCCCTCGCTCAGCTGCCCGACGAGCTCGCGCACGGCGCGCCCGGCCGCGTCGCTGACGGCGGCCGCCTTGTGATCGGGCTTGACCGACGGCAGCGGCAGGAGCGCGACGGCCGAGGCGGCGAACATGATCGCCACGATGACGTAGACCGCCGTCGACCCGACCAGGTTCAGGACGAGCGGACCCAGAAAGCCGAACCCAATCGCGAACGTCGCGTTGATCGTCAGGATGAAGATCGAATTGGCCGCCATGAGATGGCGCCGCTCGACGATCCGGGGAATCGACGTCAGCTCAGCCGGGGCGAAGATCGCGGTCCCCGTCGCGACGCCGAAGTTGATGAGGTAGACGAGCGGCACGATGGCCGTCGTCGTCGTCGGCGCGACGAAGATGAAGAGAATCGTGCCGATGGCGCGGACGATGTTCGTCGCCAGCATGATGATCTTCGCGTCGCCACGCTCGACGAACACCCCACCGAGCGTGCTGAACAGAACGGCCGGAACGAGGAACGTGAGGATCAGGAGGGCGTTGGCGGTGTTCGACCCGCCGGTGCTGTCGAAGACGGTGACCATGAGCGCGGCGAGCACCATGTTGCTCGCCAGCTGGCTCAGCGTCTGGGCCGACCACAGGTACACGAAGGACCGATTACGGAAGACGGTCCCCGCTCCGGTCAGGTCAGCGGCACCGCCGCCCGCGTCGACGTGGGTCATGGGTCAGGCAGACGCCTCGCCGCGGGCGAGGTACTCGGTGAAGCGCCGCTCGACGTCGAGGCGGTCCATGAGGATCCGGTGCCCGCAACCCTCGCACACGAGCCCGATGTCGGCGCCGAGTCGCACGACCCCCCAGTCGCGGCTGCCACACGGATGATCCTTGCGCAGGCGCAGGCGGTCGCCGATGCGGAGCTCGAGCGGGGCGGCCATCGTCACCCGCCGCCCTCCGCCGACGTGACCCCGGTGAAGTTGAACGAGCCCAGGTGCAGCGCAGGTACGCGGAAGCCGCCGAAGAACTCGCCGGGCAGCAGCCGCGTTTCGGAGCTGGCCGCGCGGACGTCGCTGAAAGCCTCGGGAACGGACTGCGTGAACCGGAAGTTGAGGAGCGGCCGGGTCAGCTTCCCGTCCTCGATGAGGAACGTGCCGTCCTTCGTCATGCCGGTCAGGATCGCCTTCTTCGGATGGACCGGGTTGATGTAGTGGAAGCGCGTCACCCACACGCCACGCCGGACGCCGCGGATGAGCTCGTCGCGCGGGGTCGCGCCCGGCGCCATGAAAACGTTCAGCGCCATCGGCCCGATGAGATTCGGCGCAGGCAGCCCGTGGCCGGTCGAGCCGGTCCCGGCACGCGCGCCTGTCGCCGCGTCATGCACGACCGCCCGCGCCACGCCCCGCTCGATGAGGTCCACGCGCCGCCGGACAACCCCCTCGAAGTCGATGGCCGCGGGCAGCCCGGATGCGTCGGCGCCGTCGTCCCAGATCGAGACATTCTCTCCCATCACCTGCTTCCCGAGCTCCATGAAGGAGCGGCCCTCCTCGTGGGCGAGGCCCGAGAAGCCGATGTAGGACAGGTACTCGAGCAGGCCGGCGACCGCGTACTCCTCGAGGATCACCTCGTACTCGCCGGCCTCGAGCTCGCCAGCGCCGCGCATCTGCTCGCCCTTGCGAGCTGCCTCGGCACCGATGCCCTCGGCGTCGATCTCCCCGACGTCGGGAGAACCGGCGTGCGCGTAGCCGGAGGCGGCGCCCGAGGCGAAGCCGTCCATCATCACGGTCAGGAGCGAGGCGCGCGTCGAGCGGTGCCTCGCGCGAATGCCGCGCGAGTTGCTCACGGCGATCGTCATGACCGAGGTCGAGAACGAGCCGGCAGTCTCCAGGCCGGCACCCTCCCCCGCGGCGATCACCGCTCGGGCACCCTCGGCCCGCTGGGCCGCGCCGGCCTCGGCCGTGGCTGACACGTAGCCGAGCTCCGGGTCGAACTCCTCGCCGCCGTGGTCGGGCAGGATCGCCGCGGGCGGGTTGGGAGCCGAGCGCTCGGCAATCGCGACGGCACGCTCGACGAGCGACCGGACGCCATCCTCGTCGAGCCGGTTCGTGCTCGCGACGCCGATCCGCTCCCGATCGATGACCCGCACCTGGAGGGTCGCGTCGTGCTCGCGCATGTTCTGATGGATCTGGTTGTTCGCGAAGCGGGTCAGCGCGGCGTCCTGGGCAAGGTAGAGCGCCTCGGTCTGCTCGGCCGAGGAATGCGCCAGCGCCCGGTCCAGCAGGGCGTCGATCTCGTCGCGCGTCGTCACCATCGGCCCACGCCCACCTTGACTCCCCGGAAGCGGGCGGGCGCGGCGCCGTGTCCGACATGGCCGGTCTGCACCGGCTCGCCCTTGCCGCAGTTCGGGAGGCCCCAGAGCGTCCACTCGTCCGGACCGCAGATCGCGTCGCAACTGCCCCAGAACTGCGGCGTGATGCCGGTGTACGTCGGATTCTTCACAAGCTTCGTGCGCCGGCCGTTGCGAATGAGCCAGCCCGCCTGGTCGCCGAACTGGAAATTGAGACGGCGATCATCGATCGACCAGCTCTTGTTGACGCTCATGAAGATCCCCTCGCGAGTATCGGCGATGAGGTCGTCGAGGCTACCGGCGTCGCCCGGGCGAAGGTTGATGTTCGTCATCCGGATGAGCGGGATGTTGCTCCACATCCATGCGCGGGCGCTTCCCATGCTGCTGCGGCCGATGCGCGGCGCCGTCTCACGGCTCGTCAGGTACCCGACGAGCAGCCCGCGTTCGATGAGCGGCGCGTTCTGCGCCGCGACGCCCTCGTCGTCGTAGCCGAACGTCCCGAGCCCGCCGGGGGCGGTGGCGTCGGCGTCGATCGTCACGATCTCGCTGCCGTAGCGCAGGCTGCCGAGCTTGTCGGTCGTCAGGAAGCTCGTGCCGGCGAAGCTGGCCTCGGTGCCGTAAACGCGATCGAGCTCGGTCGGATGCCCGCACGACTCGTGGATCTGGAGCGCCACCTGCGTCGAGTCGAGGATGAGATCCATCTCGCCCGATGGGCACTGCGGCGCGTCGAGGAGCGCCACGGCAAGCTCCGCGGTCTCCTGCCCATGCTCCCCCAGGGAGAGAGCGCGGACCGCCTCGAATCCTCCGGTCACCGACTGGCCACCGAACGAGTTCGGGTAGCTGCGCTGCTGCATCTCGCTCTCGTTGACGGCCGTCGCCTCGATCCCGCCGCCGGCCTCCACGATCTCCTGCTCGATCCACGCCCCGGCAAGCGATGCGAACGTCTTGCGCTCGCGCCCGGCGACCATGGTCCCCTCGCGGATCGCGACGCCGGGGACGCGCGCCATGGCGGCATCGGCCTCCATGAGGATCCTCAGCTTGTCGTCGAGGCTGACCGCGAACGGGTCCTCGTCGTACGCGGTGCGGTACGTGTCGGTCACCGGCGGCGTATCGTCGAGCTCGACCGGCTGCCGCTGCGCGACGGCGGAGGCGCGCGCGATCTCGAGCGCCTCGCGCGTGATCCGCTCGGCCTCCTCGCGGTCGAGACGGGCGCTCGAGCTGAAGCCCCACGCGCCGGCGACGAGCACACGAACGCCAAAGCCGGCGCTCGTATTCGAGTTGGCCGCCTCGAGCTGGCCGTTCTTGACGGTCAGGCCCTCGGTCTCGCGCTCGACGACGCGCACGTCGGCATAGGCGGCACCGCCACGCTGGGCTGCATCGAGGGCCCGCTCGATCAGGTCCTTCACAACATCGTCCGCTGCAAGTATCCGATGGCTGGGCGATACAGGCTACTCGACCATGACGGCGGCCTGCGGCGCCAGATCGCGCTGCGTGGCGGGGACGACGAGGTCGTTTCGCTGCGTGATGATCGGGCGCGCATCGATCGTCTGGCGCAGGAGGACGAGAATCCCGCCCGGTCGGGTCAGCGCCGCCTCGAGGGAGTCCGGCGAGCCGATGGCGCTGATGCTCAGCGTGCGGTCGAGGGGCACGCCGTCGATCTCGATCGCCCCGGTGCCCGGGACGGCGACCGACCGCGCGGTGATGCGGATATCATCGACGGCGATCGCCTCGGCCCCGGCGTTGCGAAGCTCATGGATGAGGTCGTTGACGGCGGGCGGATCGAATGAGCCCTCGATCTGCAGGACGATTCCCTGGCCCTCCACGGCAGCCAGGCCACCGAGGGCCCTGATGCGCTTGAGCGCCTCCTCGCCGATCACGAGCGTCGACTCGCCGTCGACCTCGCGTCGCTCGTACTCGGCGATCTGCTCGCGCAGGTCGGCGAGGCCATCGGTCAGCTCGACGTTGCGCGCCGAAAGCGTTTCGATCAGGCTCGAGAGCTCCTGGGCGGTCAGCCCGGACAGCTCGAGCGGCCGCGCCTGCGAGCGCAGCTGGCCGACGAGGAGCACGCCGATGATGATCGCCACGAGGAACAAGCTCAGCTGGGCGATGCGGGCCGCCATCAGTCCTCCTCGTCCACTGGCGCGCCCCAGCGCAGCTGCGTGTTGCCCCGGAAGGCGGGCAGCGCCAGCTCGTCGCGGGTCTCGCTCGCGAACTGGAGCCCATAGGCCTGGATCCGACGCTCCACGCGCAGGATGAAGCTCGGATTCGCCAGGAAGCGGTCATGGAGCCCCGCCGGCCCGATGGCCTCGACCCTGAACGGCGGTGAGAGCTGGACCGCGTTGACGAGGATCGCTGCGCCGGCTCCGTAGATCGATGAGCTGGCGACGAGGCGCTCGGGCGCCGGGCCCTCGGTCAGCCCACCGGAGATGGCAATTGCCTCCGCCCCCGAGGCCCACAGCGCGGTGACGATGTCGCGGAGGTCGTCCACGAGCACGAGGTAGTTCGTGTTCCGCTCGCCCTCCGGCACCTGGCGCTCCGAGTCGGCGATCTCGAGGACCATGCCCGGCCCGCGGACGTCGGTCAGGCCCGTCGCCAGCCGAGCCTCGGCGAGCGCCTGGTTGAGGAGCTCCTGGCTCGTCTCGGACCCCTCCACCCGTTCCTGGAACGAGCGCACCCGCTCCTCGGCCTGGTCGATCTCGTTGCGAAGGCGCTCCTGCAGTCGCTGGTGCTGCTCGGCCTCGGTGATGAGCACGCGCTGCGCCGAGAAGACGAACTCCTGGCGCGCGAGCGAGCTGTTCCACTGCGCCGCCGCGACGAACCCGATGATCCCGAGCGCCACGGCGACGCTGACCGCCCATGGCGGCCGGGGCAGGCGCGACCGCGGCGGCAGTCGTCTCGTCACGAGGACGCCCTCCGCCCCGCACGCCGCGCAACGAGGACGGCGACGGTCGCGACCACCAGCGTCATCGCGACGAGGCCGATGACGAGCGCCGCGTCGGAACCGCCGCCGGGCGGCGGCGGCGTCGCCTCACCCGGGGCCGGCTCGGGTGGCTCGGCACCTGGCCCGACGCCTCCGTGATCGATGACGCCCACCTCGGGACGCTCGACGTTCGAGGCCGCGATAGGCTCCGGGCTGATCGGCGACGGTGCCTCGACACCAAAGGCGGCGTAGTATTCCGCGTACAGGTCGGCGGCGGCGACCCCGGTCCCCGCCTCGAGAGCCTCGTCGTCTGACGCCCCATCGCGATACGCGGCGGCGATGCGGGCGATCGCCTCCTCGCCATATCGGTCCACGATCATGTCGACCATCGTCGCACCCTGCGCGTACGAGAGGCGACCCCCACGTTCCCCGATGGGGAACTGCGCGGTGATGGCCTCGAAGGCGAAGAGGCCCGATCCGGACGCCTCGAGCTCGACGATCGAGCGCTCACCGACGACGTCGCCCCCTTCCGACCAGGTCGCGACTCCCTCGTTCAGCCAGCGCGCTGGCTCGTGGAAGGGGTTATCGGTCGCGTCGTAGAAGACGATGTGGGTGACCTCGTGGACCATCGCCGTCTCGAGGTACGCCGCGTCTCCACCGCGAAGCCACATGAAGATCGTCCGGATCTCGCTGTACGCGGCCGCACCGGTCCACTCTCGCGCGCCGGGTCCGAGGGCGCCGAAGAACTCGTCCTCGGTGTCGTACACGAACACGTCGACCGGGCCGGCCAGCTCCGTCCCGAGCAGCGCCTCCGCCCGCTCGACGCCGACCGCGGTCAGCTCCCCGAAGCGAAGCGCCTGCGCCCGGGCGTCGCCATACCAGTGGACCGTCGCCTCACCGAGCTGCGCCCGCTGCCAGTCGAGGCCGGACCGATCGTCCTCGTACCGGATCGTGGCCTCGTCCGACAGGATCACCTCGTCGCCATCGGTCGCGCGCCAGCGGTAGCTGACGATCGTGTTCGGGGTCACGTAGTCGACCGCGGTGTTCCAGACGTACGTGGCCGATGTGCCGGAGGCATCGACCGGGACGACGAACGACGCCTCGCTGCCCGGGGTGCGCAGCAGCAGCTCGAGTCGGTCGGGCGCCCCGCCCGCCAGCTCGACCTCGAAGCGGATCTCCCGGTCGTAGGTCGCATCCGCCTCGAGCGCCTCGAACTCGTCGAAGGCCGAGACCGAGTCGGCGCCGAACGCCCCGAGGCCGACCGCAACGGCGCCGGCGGCGAGTGCACGCGTCAGCCGTCCCATGAGACCCGTCCGAAGTCGAGCAGCCCGACGGTCAGGTTCCCGAGCCCGCGCAGGCCGTCCGCAACGAGCCACCACGTCTCGCCGTACGACCATGGGATGACCGGGGCCTCCTCGGCAACGTGCGCCTCGACCGCGTCGTACGCGGCGCCGACCTCGTCGTCGGGCGCTCGGGCGGCCGCCTCGAGCAGCTCGACGAACTCGTCATCACGCCAATCGCCGAAGTTGCTCGCCGCGCCGGGCTCCAGGAGGAGGCCATAGAGCGAGTGCGGCGACGGGTAGTCGGCGATCCAGCTGATCGTGTAGACGTGGGGCGGATCCGACTCGAGCAGCCCGAGGAAGTCGCCAAAGTTCATCGTTTCGACCGCGATCTCGACGCCGAGCTCCTCGCGCCACACGGCGACAGCCGGCTCGACCCCCAGGCCGCTGCCGTTCACGACGATCGTCCCAAGGTCGGCGCGATCCGCAAAGCCCGCCTCGTCGAGGAGATCGCGGGCGCGCCCGGCATCGGTCTCGAGCTCCGGCTCGAAGCCCTCCGGCCAGATCGCGGGCGGCACGAGGCTGCCGGCCGCGGCGGACGCGGACCCTTCCGCCAGCGGAACGAGCCGCTCCCGGTCGAGAGCGAGGGAAAAGGCGCGTCGCACCCGCGCGTCGTCGAACGGGGGACGCGTCGTGTCGAAGCCGTAGAAGCTGATCGTCAGCGGCTCGGCCGCGTGGAGCCACGGACCGAGCTCGGCGTCGTAGGCGATCCACGTCGCATCCCAGCCGGGTACCTGGGCCAGGTCGACCTCGCCGGCTGCGAACGCGCCCGCGCTGCTGCCGTCGACGTCGCTCATCCAGCGAATCTCCGAGATCGGCGGCGGCCCGGCCACGTACTCGTCGTTCGCGACAAGCAGCAGATCCCCCGCATCGACGCCGTCGATCACGTACGGACCGCTGCCGACGAACCGCTGTGGTGTCTGCCAGCCCTGCGTCGCATCGGCGTGCCGCGGCACGACGAACGTGCTCGGCGTGGCCGTGATCTCGACGAAATACGAGGCGGGATGCCGCAGCTCGACGATGAGCGTTCGGTCGTCGGGAGCCAGGATGCCGACCTCGTCCTCCTCGGCGTCGCCGGACAGGCGCGCGGTCGCGCCGGCCACGACGCTGAGCACGTCGGGCGCCGAGGCTCTCGTCGCCGGGTCGAGGAGGCGAAGCCACGAACGCCGAATGTCCTCGGCCGTGAGCGGCGTCCCGTCGCTGAAGCTGAGATCGTCCCGAATGTCGAACTCGTACGTCAGCCCGTCCTCGCTGATCGTCCAGCCGGACGCGAGCGAGGGATACGGCTCCCCCGCCTCGTCGAGGCGGGTCAGGCCGGCGTAGAGCTGGAGCAGGAGCTGCACGTCGGCCGCATCGGCGATGAACGCCGGGTCCAGGGTGCCCGCCGGGCCGGCCAGGTAGCGCAGCGGAGGTCCCGCCGCCTGCATCGGTCCCCCCGGAGCGCCGCTCGTGAGCGCGACAAGGACCGCCGCAACGACGGCGGCCGCCCGGCTCAGCCGTCGCATGCGGTCTCCGCGACAGGGGTGACCAGGGGGTGGGCTCGGCGCACGGCGGCTAGTATACGGGCGCCGTGCAGCACGTCCACGAACACCGCTTTCAAGCACAGCCAGCCGGAAGCCTCACTCTGCGCCAGTTCGTCGAGTCGCTCCGACGCTGGACGCCGGAGATGCGGCAGATCGTCCAGATCGCGCTGACCCGGACCGAGGCAGAACGCCGCGAATATCTCCAGCGGTTCCACGCCGGCCACCACGAACGTCAGCCCGGACCGAACGACAGCTTCCTGCGCTGGGCGTACTCCGACCCGAGGCTCGAGGAGATCCCGCTGCTGCTCGCCGAGCTGGAGCTGGCCGACGCGGACTACGCCGGCGCCCTCGAGCACGAGGCGGACGTGCTCGTCCGCGAGCGTGCCGACGGGAAGAGCCCGGCGCGGCGCGTCGCCGACTACCTCGCCCTGCTCGGCATGGAGAACAACGAGCGCGTCCGTGCCGCCATCGCCAGCCTCCTGCCGCCCGGCACGCCGGATGCCTCCGTCGCCGCCACCGTGCGGCACATGCGCCGTCGCTGGCTCCAGCTATACGGCGACGATCCGTTCTTCGCGGAGAGCTGACGAGGCATGACCGGACGACCGCTCGCCTGGGCGCTCATCGTGTACGGCCTCCTCGGCATCGGGCTCCTCGTGAGCGGCGCGCTGTACGGGCTCGAGATGGCGGGCCGCGTCGAGCGCCTCGCCACCGCGGCCGACGGGACGCTCGCAGCGGCTGCCCGATCCATCCGCGCCGCCGCTGACTCGCTCACGAGCGTCGACGACAGCCTCTCGGAGAGCGAAGCCTCGGCTGCCGGAGCCGCCGTTCTTGCCCGCGAGGCGAGCGGGACGCTCGGCTCGCTGTCGTTCGCGATGCGGATCTCGGTGCTCGGGTCGCAGCCCCTCCTTCCGCTCGCGGACGAGTTCGCGACGAGCGCCGACCAGGCCGCCGAGCTGGCGGAGATGCTCGACGCGGTCGGCGCATCGCTGGGCGGCACGCGGACCGACGTCGCGATCATCGGCGTCGAGCTCGACACGCTGAGCCGCGAGCTGGAGGCGCTGCGCGGCTCGAGCGAGACGGACGCCGGGTCACCGTCGCTGCGACTGTTCGTCGCGCTCCTGCTCGGTTGGCTCGCGATCCCGGCGATCGCGGCACTCCTC
The DNA here is from genome assembly GCA_964552085.1 of uncultured Steroidobacteraceae bacterium. Lineage (GTDB taxonomy): Bacteria > Chloroflexota > Limnocylindria > QHBO01 > QHBO01 > JACDBZ01. Next base: position 11,708 of record CAZKFP010000089.1, on the reverse strand, counting down.
ATCGGTCTCGTCCTGCTTCGACCGGTCCGGCGCGTGCCACCCGCGATCTGAGGCTGTCAGTCCGCCCGCTGCAGCACGCGGCGCAGCCGCAGCAGGGAGCCGACGTAGAGGATGAGCCCGATGGCCGCGAGCATCGCGAGCATCCACGTCTGGGTCACTTCGCCGCGCAGCATGTGCTCCTGGAGCAGACCGATGCCGTGGGTCACCGGGAGCGCGTAGGCGAGGTACTGCGTCCACTCGGCGAAGTCCTGCACCGGGAGCACGAAGCCTGAGAAGAAGACGCTCGCCAGCAGCACGAGCATCGAGAGCTGCACGGCCTGGCGCTCGGAGTCCGCGACGAGCGAGATGAGCAGCCCGATGCCGAGCGAGGCGAACGTCAGCAGCAGGGCGATGCCGACGAAGACGAGCCAGCCGCCGAGGAGCGGCACCCCGAGGACGCCGACGAGCAGGGCTCCGACGATGGCGGCGACCGCCAGGGACAGGACCGCGTAGGCCACGTACTTCCCGACGAGCAGCTCCATCGACGAGACCGGCGCCACGCGGAAGCGGTCCATCTGGCCGCTGAGCCGCTCCCGAACGAGCGAGAGCGCGGTCAGCGTGATCGCCAGGTGCTGGAGCACGAGGGCGAAGACCGCGGGACCGAAGAAGCTGAGGACGTTCGGTTCGCTCGGCGCCACGTTCTCCGTCTCGGCCGTCGTCGGCCGCGCGATCACCCCCGGCGGGACGTTCGACACGGCGGGGCCGAGCTCGCCCTCGGCGAAGGAGATGCCCTCGGCCGCGGCCTGCTCGATGATCTCGGCGTTCAGGCTGCTCACGAGGATCGCGGTGGCCAGGCCGGCGAGCTGCGCGTACACCGGATCGACCTCGTTCCACGCCACCCGAATCGTCGTCTGCCGACCGCTGCGCAGCTCCGAGGTCGCGTTCGCGGGCGCGACGATGAGCAGATCGATCTCGTTGTTGCGCAGCCGCGCCTCGGCCGCCTCCGCGTCAACGCCGACCTCGCGAATGTCGAGCCGCCCCGGCGCGAGATCGGCGTAGTACTCCGGGTCACGTGACAGGCTGCTGCCCTCCGGGATGACGATCTCCGTCTCGAACGGTTCGCGGTAGCCCGAGTAGCCGAGGCCGAAGATGAACATGATGAGGAATGGCCCGACGATGAGGCTCACCAACACGCCCGGCCGACGGACCACCTCGCGGAGCTCCTTGCCGGTGAATGAGGCCATGCGCACGATGCTCTCGACGATGTCAGGCACGGGCATCCACCATCGACTCGCTCCTGTCCGCAGCCGATGTGCGACGCACCGAGCGGCGCTGCTCCACGAGCCCGGTGAAGACCTCGTCGAACGTCGGCTGATGCTCCTCGATCCCGGCGACCGCCACGCCGCGCGATCGCAGGGCGTCGATGATCCGCGGGGTGAGGGACCCGGCCTCGGTGACGGTCACGACGAGCGTCCGTGGCGACGTCTGCCGCACGTTCGCGACCCCGTCGACGCCGGCGAGCACCTCGGCGTCGACCGCTCGATCGGTGTCGACCTGGAGGACGTCGCCGCCGAACACCATCTGGCGCAGCGCCTCGGGGTCGTCGAGCGCGACGAGCTCGCCGTCGGCGATGAGGGCGACGCGATCGCAGTACTCCGCCTCCGCGACGTACTGGGTCGTCACGAGCAACGTCCGACCCTCGTCGCGCAGCCGGCGAAGCTCGTCCCAGATCGTCTGGCGCAGGATCGGATCGATCCCGGCGGTCGGCTCGTCGATGAAGAGCACTTCCGGGCTGTGGACGAGCGCGCAGGCCAGCTCGAGGCGGCGCTGCATGCCGCCGGACAGGTCGCGGGCCAGTCGGTGCCTCGCATCGACGAGGTCGACGACCTCGAGGGCTCTCCGGATGAGGCTCCGACGACGAAAGGGGCCGATCCCGTACAGCGCGGCAACGAACCCGACGTTCTCCTGGGCGGACAGGTCCTCGTACAGGCTGAAGAGCTGGGGCATGTAGGCGATCCGCCCGCGGGTGCGACGGCTGAAGTGCATCGGGTCCTCGCCGAGCACGTGGATCTCGCCGGACGTTCGCCCGAGCGTGCCGGTCAGCATCCGAATCGTCGTCGTCTTCCCCGACCCGCTCGGACCGACGACCCCGAGGATCGACCCCGGCTCGACATCGAACGACAGGTTGTCGACGGCGACGCGCGAATCGAACGCGCGCGTCACGCCGCTCGCATGAATGATCGGCTCAGTCGTCGGCGCGGTCACGTCGCGCCCCTGAAGCAAGTCACGTGCCGCATGGCGAGCAAGCGCTCGCTTCAGGCAGGTAGCCGTCGGCCGGGCGCTGCCGGTCCTAGAAGTGTTCCTCGTGGTCGCTGACTTCATCCCCGCCGGCGCTCCGACCGCGCGGCTGGGGTGAGCCCGTCGTCACATCCGCACGGGCGGCCTGCGCCTGCGTTACGTCCGCCTGACGCTCGGGATCCGAGACCTCGCGGCGCTCGCCGGTGACGAGATCACGCTGGATCTCGTCCGGGGTGAGGTCGCCGGTGGCGCCGGTCATGGCGCCACCGGAACTGTCGCGCTCGTTCACCGCTGCGCGGACGCCTCGACCTCACCGCGCCAGGCGCCGGTCTCGGCCCCTCGGCTCTCGATGAACTCCTTGAATCGCTCGAGGTCGCCCTTGACCCGGCGCTGCAGGAAGCCGAGCGCCATCCCGACGTTCTCGACGAGCCCCTCGGGGTCCACGTCCATCTGGAGCGTGACCCGGGTCGTCTCGTCATCCATTCGGTGGAACGTGACCACGCCGGCGTTCTCGGCACCGCTCGTCGATCGCCATGCGATGCGCTCGTCCGCGTGCTGCTCGGTGACCTCGGCATCCCACTCGCGCTCCGCGCCGGCGATCTCGGCGACCCAATGGAGATGGGTGTCATCGGTCTGCGTCACCGACTCGACGCCTTCCATGAAGTGCGGGAAGTCCTCGAACTGGGTCCACTGGTTGTAGGCGGTGCCCACCGGCACCTTGACGTCAATGCTCTCGACTACGGAAGCCATGGCGGCGATCCTCCACGAATTGGGCGGAATTTGGTTTCGTCTCACCATGTTCTTGCAAGGGCCGCGCCAACTGCCCGCCATCGGCGGCGCGTCCGGAGACCACGCTGTGTACCGTAGGGGGATGAGACGACTCACCCTCCTCCTCGCGGCGGTGACACTGGTGGCGACCGCCTGTGTCGAAGACAGCCGCCCGACCACCTGTGACGAGCCGCGCGTCGAGCTCGAGCTGAATCTCGGCGCCGACGCGCTGACACCGGACGCGCCGGCGGTGTGCCGCGACCAGGAGGTCACGCTCCGCATCGTGTCCCAGGTCGACGGTGTCATCCACATCCATGGCTACGACGCCGTTGCGCCGGCCACCGAGGTCCATGCCGGTGACGTGCTGGAACTCACCTTCACCGCGGACCGCAGCGGGCAGTTCCCGATCGAGCTGCACCCGGTCGAGGACCCGAGAGGCGTGAGCGTCGGCGTCTTCACCGTCCATGAGCCGTAGCAGGCGCCCGGCCGTCGCGGCGGCCGCGGCCGGGCTGCTCGCCGCGTGGCCGACGCCCGTCGCGGCCCACGCGATCGGCGGCACGTTCCAGCTGCCGGTCCCCTTGTGGCTGTATCTGGCGGCGGCGGCCACCGCCGTCGCCGCGTCATTCGTCGTCACCTCGATCGTCACGCGCACATCCACCGACCGCCCATATCGACTGCTGCCCGTCTCGACCGCGCTTGCCGGAGGAGCCCGCATCGTCCTCCGCGTCCTCGGGCTGGCGTGGTGGTACGGTGCCATCGGCGTCGCGTTCGTCATCGGCGACATCTCGCCGCTCCCGGCCCTCCTCCTGTGGGTCGGCATCTGGGTCGCGCTCCCGATCGTCGCGACGCTCCTCGGCAACCCATGGCCGTCCCTGAGCCCGTTCCGCACGACGTTTGCCGGCGCGGAGTGGCTCGCGCGCCAGATGGGAGCGAGCCGGTTGGACCTCGGCCTCCCCTACCCCGCCGCGCTCGCACGCTGGCCGGCGGTCGTGCTGCTCGGCACGGGCATCTGGGCCGAGCTCATCCTGCCGGGACCGGAGGCCGCGCTGACCGTCGGCATCCTCATGCTCGCGTACACGGTTCTCACGCTGACCGGGATGACGCTCTTCGGCCAGGTTGCCTGGTTGCGGCACGCCGAGCTGTTCGAGGTCGAGCTCGCCTGGTTCGGCCGTCTCGGGCCAATCGGTCGCCGTTCGGTGAGCCACGCCGTATGCGAGGACTGCGCGGAGAGCTGCAGCTTCGAGCGCTGCGTGGACTGCCCTGAGTGCTCGACGGCCGCATCCGATCCGGAGCGGGAGCCCGGGCTACGCCCGTGGATCGTGGGCCTGACCGACGTCACGCGGGCCGGCTGGTCTGACGCCGTCTTCATCCTCCTCGCCCTGGCCGGCGTCACGTACGACGGGCTGCGCGAGACCGGCTTGGGCGCCGCGATGCTCGACTGGCTCCTGGCGCCGATGACGGATGCCTTCGGCATCACGCTGACCGCGTTCCTGCTCGTCGAGACGATCGCCCTCGCGATCGTCGTCGCCGCATTCCTCGCCGCCTTCGCGATCGTGCTGTCGCTCACACGCCGCCTCGCCGCCGGCGGGCGCACACCTGCCGGCGTGTACGCGTCGACGTTCCTGCCGATCGCCGCGGGATACCTGATCGCCCACTACCTGACGCTCGTCATCCAGGGGCTCATCTGGCTGCCGTCGCTCGTCGCCGATCCGCTCATGAGCCTTGCGCCCGAGCTCGACTGGATCCCGGTCAGCGCCGTGTGGTACGTGAGCGTGGCGGCCATCGTCGGGGGGCACATCGCGGGGATCGTGCTCTCCCATCGGCTCGCCCTGCGCGATGGCCGGGACGCCGGGCGAGCGACGCTCGCCGGGGTGCCGATGGTGGCGCTCATGATCGGCTACACGATCCTCAGCCTGTGGATCATCGCCCAGCCGATCGTGGTCGAGCCGGGGGCCATACCGGCCGCCATCCGCTAGGCTCGGAGCGTGACCGACGTCAGCATCGCCCTCGCCGTCGCCGCGGGCGCGCTCAGCTTCATCTCCCCGTGCGTCCTGGCGCTCGTGCCGGTTTACCTCGCCTTCCTGGGCGAGGCCGCGACCGCGGACGGCGTGACCTCGCCCACGGGATCGCACGTCCTGCCCCAGGCGCTCCTCTTCATCGCAGGGTTCAGCATCCTGTTCGTCGTGCTCGGCACCTCGATCGGCCTGATCGGCGCGCCCCTCTTCCGTATTCCCGAGGCGCGCCAGGCGGCGGGCGTCGCCGTCATCGCGCTCGGCGTCGTGAGCACCGGCGTCTTCGGTCCGGTCCTGGATCGATTCCGTCTCGGCGTCGACCCCGGTGCCCTGCCAACCGGCCGCTCGGTCCGAGCCCTGGCGCTCGGCGGGCTCGTCGCGATCGGCTGGACCCCGTGCATCGGTCCGGTCCTCGGCGCCATCTTCACGATGGGCGCCTCGAGCGGCTCCGCCGCGGTCGTCGCGCTGCTCCTGGCGGCCTACTCGCTCGGCCTCGCCATCCCGTTCGTGGCCGCGGCCCTTGCCTTTCCCCGCATGCGGCCCCTCGTGGCGCTGCTACGGCGGCACGCTCGGATCGTGCAGGTCACGTCCGGGCTCCTTGTCATCGGAGTCGGCGTGCTCATCTACCTCAACGCCTTCGCGAGGCTGGCGACGCTCTTCACGTTCGCGCTCTGAGCGGGCCCCTCAGGTTCCCTCAGGGGTCGCCGGGGTGACGTCAGCCTCGGCGCGCTCCTCGAGTGCCACGCGGTAGATGAGGGTCGCGATCGCACCGCCGATCAGGGGCCCGATCCACCACACGTACCAATCGGCGAGCGACCCCGACGCGATCGCCGGCCCGAACCAGCGCGCCGGGTTCAACGCGCCGCCGGTGAGCGGCCCGCCCATGAGGATGCCGGCGGTCAACGCCAGGCCGATCGCCAGCCCACCGATCTTTGGCGCGCGGCGGTCGATCGCCGTCCCGAGAACGGCGATGACGAGCAGGATCGTGAGGATCGCCTCGATGAACATGCCGCCGAAGGGCCCGATGGCCGGGTCAAGCACCGGCGTGCCGAGCGCGACTGGCTCCCACGAGGCCTCGTCGAACACGAGCCGGAGCGCCAGGGCGGCGGCGACCGCCGCGGCCAGCTGGACGGCGACGTACATGGCCGCGCGAGCCGGCTCGATGCGGCCGGCCAGCCAGACCGCGAACGTCACCGCCGGGTTGAAGTGAGCGCCCGATACGGCGCCGAGTGCGGAAACGAGGACCGCGAGCGCCAGGCCGTGCGCGAACGCGACGCCGACGAGGCCGCCACCGTCCCCGGTATGGCTGCCGAGCACGACAGCGCCCATTCCGACGAAGAGGAACAGGAACGTGCCGAGCGCCTCGGCGACGAGGACGGAGCCAAGCGGTGACGTACGCATCGGCCGCAGTCTACAGGGACGCGGTCAATGGCCGCCGTGCACGACCGCGTGCCCCCGCCCGCGTGCGATGAGCCAGCGATTGACCGGGAAGGCGACGACCCAGGCCACCGCGAGGGCGAAAGCCAGGCTGCCCCAGAAGAGTGGGTTGTCGAGGTGAGCCTCCATCGCGCGGGGACGAGGAGCAGGACGCCGTTGTCGACGATCTCCATGACTGCAATCGAGATCGTGTCGGCCGCGAGCGCGAGGCCGAGCGCGGCCTTGAGGCCCATCCCGGACGAGAGGAGCGGCCAGAGGGTCAGGCTGTAGCCGAGAAGAAGGCGAGCCCGACGGCGAGCGCGATCGTCGGCAGCGTCTCCCAGCCGAGCGCCGTCCCGATCACCATCCCGAGCACCTCGCCGATGCCGCAGCCGATGAGGCAATGGGTCGTGGCGCGGACGGCCAGACGGTTCGTCGACACCGATGCGTGGCTCGCGTCGTTCATCAGGTCACGCGTTCGTGAAGCTGGCGCCCCCGGAGGGATTCGAACCCCCGACGCCCGCCTTAGGACGGCGGCGCTCTATCCACTGAGCTACGGGGGCGGCGCCGGACGTAGCCTACCGTATCATCGGCGCCATGCCCGCTCGACCGACGCTGTACGTCCGCGAGGGCTGCCACCTGTGCGAGGAGGCGGGTTCGCTGCTCGACGACATGCTCGGGACCGATGGGTGGGACGCGGTCGACATCGACACCGATGACGGCCTGCTCGTCCGCTACGCGCACCGCATCCCGGTGCTCATCGTCGCCGGCGACGAGCGCCTGGAGCTGATCATCACCCGCCCCGACGTCGAGGCGGTCCTGGACTGATGATCCCTGCCGCACTGCGGCGCCGGCGGTACAGCCTGCTCTGGCTGGTCGTCATCGGCCTGCTGGCGCTCCTGCTCGGCGTGCTCGCCACGATCCCCCTGCTCCGCGCACCGAACGACGGGAGCGCCGGCACGCTCGTCGGCCAACCCGCGCCGGCCCTCGACGCGGAGGCGCTCGATCGGAGCGGGGCGTCTCTCGACGACGCGGGTGGCCGGCTCGTGTGGGTGAACTTCTGGGCCGTCAGCTGCGAGCCGTGCCGGACCGAGATGCCGGCCATGCAACGGCTGTCCGAGGCATACGCGGACGAGCTGCTCGTCCTCGGCGTGAACTGGGGTGAGGAGCGCGGTGCCGTGGAGGACTTCGTCGAGCGCTATGGCATCGAGTATCCGATCCTCCTCGATCCCGGCCTCGACAATTTCTATCGCTGGGCGGGCGCCGACGGGCTGCCGCGCCACTACTTCGTCGGCGAGGCCGGCACGGTCCTCCGCGAGGTGATCGGGCCACTCGACCCGGCCCGGATGGTCGAGATCCTCGACGAGCTGCTCGTCGAGACGGCGAGGGCCGGGAGCAAGTCTCGGCCCTCGCAGGCGGATGCGGCGTAGGTCAGCCCTCGACGACCACGGTCCCGGTCATCTCAACCGGATGGACGTCGCACACGAAGAAGTACTCGCCCGCGTCGAGCGCCGGAACGACGATCTCGTCGGTCTCTCCCTCGCCGATCACCGCACCCTGGGCGATCGGATCGCCACCCTCCTCGGTGTAGATCGACCAGTTGTGCGGCTCGGTCTCGAGGTTCGAGAACGTGACGGTGAAGCCCTCGTCGGCCGTCGCCTGGATGACGTTCGCGTCGAACTCGAGGTCGTCGGCGCTGATCGCCACGGCCCCATCGACGACGGCGATCGTGCCGCCGCCGACGTTGTCGTCGGTCGGGTCGCTCGTCTCGCCGCCGCCCGAGCACGCGACGAGCGCGACCGCGAGGAGCGTCGTGATGGCGAGGATCGCGCCGCGTCCCAGCGCGAAGAGATGTGAGGTCATTTTGAAAGGGGTCCTTTCGACGAAATCAAGGAGTCGGCGTCGGAAGTGGCGCCGCCATGATACGTGGCTCAGGCCGCGTGCGCTGCGCGACGCTCAGCCCTCGCCGGCGACTCGGTATCCGCCGCGCTCGGTGGCCTCGATGCGGATCGGCTGCTCGCCCGGATCGTGCGTGAAGTAGCACCACCACCCCTCGGCGGCGGCCCGGGCGACGAGGTCCTTGCGCACCTCGATCGCGTCGATCGGGTAGTCGTCGTAGGCCGAGGTCCAGCGGACCGGGAGCTGCCATCGCGTCGGAATGAGGTCGCCCCAGAAGATCGCCCGCTCGGTCGGGTCGCCGGCACGCCCGCCCGGACGGTCGACGCCCATCAGCACCGCCTGGGACCCACGCGTGTGACCCCCGGTGCGCAGGACGCGCACGCCATGGACGAGCTCCACCTCGCCGTTCACCTCGGCGAGCTGGCCGGCGGCGCGGATCGCGTCGAGCTGCTCGACCTCCATGACACCCTGCACCCGCAGCTCCTCGCCATGCGCCGCCTCCGCCTCGTCGCGCTGCACGACGTAGCGCGCGTTCGAGAACGCCGGCGCGCCGTCCCTGCCGAGCATGCCGCCCGCATGGTCGTAGTGCAGGTGCGTGAGGACGACGAAGTCGATCGAGTCGGGATCCTCCCCGACCGCCCGCAGCGCCTCGGCCGGGTCCCCGCCCTCGACCCCCTTGATCTCGCGGTCCTTGTCGCTCATCCTCACCCCGGTGCCGGTCTCGACGAGGACGCGCTTGCCGGCGCTCTCGATGAGCAGCAGGTTGAGCCGGCAGAGGAGACGGCCACGCTCGTCGGCCTCGGTCAGGCGGCTCCAGAGCGGCTTCGGCACGACCCCGAAGAAGCCGCCGGCATCGGGACGGAACCAGCCCGCGCGCAGCAGGCGCACGGAGACGCCGCCCGCATACGGCCTAGGATCGCCGAGTTCATGCAGCGGCCTCTTCACCGCGTCACGCGCCCACGCTCGAAGTCGGCGTGGTACCGGCTCGCGGTCGGATCGGTCTGCCCGCGGTACTTCGAGCCGATCCGGGCGTCCCCGTACCCGACCTCGACCGCCGAGCTGAGGCGCTGGAAGCTCACCTGGCCGATCTTCATCCCGTCGTACAGCTTGATCGGCAGGTTGGCCACGTTCGAGAGCTCGAGCGTCAGCGTCCCCTCCCAGCCGGGATCGACGTACCCCGCCGTCGAATGGATGAGAAGGCCCAGGCGCCCCAGGGAGCTCTTGCCCTCCAGGCGGGCGACGAGGTCGTCGGGCAGGCCGACGCGCTCGAACGTGGCGCCGAGGACGAACTCGCCCGGGTGGAGGATGAACGGCTCGTCGCCGGCGATCTCGACGAGCTCGGTCAGCTCCGGCTGCTCGAGACGCGGGTCGATCACTGCCGTCCGGTTGTTGCGGAACACGCGGAAGCGGTTACCAAGATGGAGGTCGACGCTCGAGGGCTGGATCGCGTCGGGCACGAACGGATCGATGACGATCCGGCCCGCCTCGATCTCGGCCCGGATGTCGCGGTCGGACAGGATCATGCGGCGCTGATCTTACCCGGGTCCCTGTCGGATGAGCCGATCGACCTCGCGCTGGAGCGTCTCGATGTCGTCGTATGCGTGATAGACCGATGCAAACCTGATGTAGGCCAGCTGGTCGAGACCGCGCAGCGCCTCGGTCGCGAGCCGCCCGATCTCGGTCGAGGCGACCTCGGCATCGCCGCGGGCCCGAAGCTGCGCCTCGATCTCGTCGACGCCGGCCTCGACACGGTCGAGGGTCACGGGCCGCTTCTGGAGGGCCTTGAGCAGCCCGGCGCGGAGCTTCTCCCGATCGAAGTCCTGGCGGCTGCCATCACGCTTGACGACGAGGAGACGCGCGCCCTCGGGTCGCTCGTACGTCGTGAAGCGATGCGAGCAGGCCTCGCACTCCCGTCGGCGCCGGATCGTGCCGCCGCCCTCGAGATCGCGCGAGTCGATGACGCGGGTGCCGGTCTGCTCACAGCGGGGACATCGCATGCGTCGGAGTGCTCCTTGGCGGCGGACTACACCAGTGGTGGTACCGCCGCGGAGCATACCACAAGATGTGGCGGCTTACAGCTCGCGCGTGCGCTCCATGCGGGCAGCGACGGTCGCCTCGGCCGGCTTCCCGGGCTCCCAGGTGAGGAGCACCTCGGAGATCTCGGCCATCCGCAGGCGCGCGTTCGTCACGTTCGAGTGGCCGCGCTTGTAGTACGTGTGCGGCTCCTCGTCGTCGGGCGGGCGGTGCGGCATGCGCGTGATCCCGCACCCGCGCACGACCGTCACGATCCCGCGCAGCGCGCGCTCGAGGTTCGTCTCGTACTCCATGTGCAGCCCGTGGAGCTCCTCCGGGGCCATGATGTCCCGCAGCCCCTCGGCCTCGACATCGAGCGCCTCCTCGTGCTCGGCGAGACGGGACAGCGCATCCTCGGGATCGAGCGCGCGGCGCCGCAGATCCTCGATGTCGTCGGCGACCTGCGCGAGGCGCTCGTCGATTCGATCGGTACGCTCGGACAGCTCGGATCGATACGGCCCGAGCTGCTTGCGCGAGCCGAAAACGCCCCGCCGCCGTCCGCCAAAGGGAAGTCGCATCGGCGCGATCGTACCCTAGGCTTCCTTGCGCCGCCGGATCTCCTCGGTCAGCGCCGGGATGACCTCGAACAGGTCACCAACGACGAACAGGTCCGCGAACTCGCCGATCGGGGCGTCCGGATCGCGGTTGATCGCAATGACGTGCTCGGCGGTCTGCATCCCGACTCGGTGCTGGATCGCGCCACTGATGCCGGCCCCGATGTAGAGCGAAGGCTTCACGACCTTGCCGGTCTGACCGATCTGGAGCTGGTACGGGATCCAGCCCGCGTCGGCCGCGGCACGGGACGCGCCGACCGCGCCGCCGAGGGCCGCCGCAAGGTCGCCCAGCGGGCCGAATCCCTCCTCCCCGCCGACGCCGCGGCCGCCGGCCACGATGATCGACGCCTCTTCGAGGTTGACGACCCGCGCATCCGCCTCGTGGCTCTCGGCGACCGTCGCCTTCGTGAAGGCGGACTCCTCCGCCCCGGATGCCTGGCTGACCTCGGCGCTGCCCGAGCCGCCTTCGACGGGCGTGAACGTGTTGGCCAGGACGAGGACGACCGACGGCGTCGGCGCGCCCTCGGCCGGCGTCGAGGTCGTGATCACGCTGCCCTGCAGCGTGGCCTGCTCGGTCTCGAGCGTCCCGTCGCGCATGCGGGCGGACCGGACGGGACCGAAGGCAGGAAGATGCAGCGTCCCGACGAGGGCCGCGGCGAGGTCGCGCCCGTTCGGCGTGGCGGGAGCCAGGACGGCCAAGCCGCCGTCG
>CAZKFP010000088.1:0-4041 GCA_964552085.1 uncultured Steroidobacteraceae bacterium | reverse complement strand
AGCTCGTCCTGAACGCCGCCTGGACGCCGATCTTCTTCGGCCTGCGCGCGCCGGGAGCGGCGCTCGTCGAGATCGCCGTGCTGTGGGTCGTGATCGCCGCCACGACCGTCGCGTTCTTCGCCCGCCGCACCGCCGCGGGCGCGCTCATGCTGCCGTACCTGGCGTGGACGACGTTCGCGATGGCGCTGAACTTCGAGATCTGGCGCCTGAACGACTGAGAACGGCTCAGCCCGCCTCGGTCGGCTCCCCCGCTTCTTCGCCCTCGAGCTCGTCGTCGCGGCGAGTTCGCGAGGCGACCACGCGCGCCACGCGCCGCGGCTCCGCGGCCTCGACCCGCAGCAGGACGTCGTCGCGGAACGGGATCTCCGCCCCGGGCAGCGGGATGCGGCCGACCCGATGTACGACGAACCCGCCCACGGTGTCGTAGGCCTCCTCGTCCGGCTCGTCGTCGTCGGACATGTCGAAGAGATCGCGCAGGTCGTCCATGCTGACACGGCCGTCGAGCCGAAAGGCGAGCTGCTCATCAGTCGAGAGGTCCTCGACCATGGAGTCCTCCTTGTCGTACTCGTCCTGGATCTCGCCCACGATCTCCTCGACGACATCCTCCATCGTCACGAGCCCGGCGGTCCCGCCGTACTCGTCCACGACGATCGCGATGTGGCGCTTCGCGCTCTGCATCTCCTGCAGCAGCTCGTCGACGGCCTTCGACTCAGGCACGTAGACCGGCGGCCGCACGAGGTCGCGGAGCGAGATGCCACCGTTCCCGCGTCCATTGCCCTTGAGATACGGGAGCAGGTCCTTCGCGTACAGGATGCCGACGATGTTGTCGAGGCTCTCCTCGAAGACCGGCAGCCGCGAGTGTCCGGCGCGGATGATCATGTCGAGCACCTCGTCGATCGGGTCGTCGACGTTCACGGCTCGGATCCCGATGCGCGGGACCATGACCTCGTGCACGGCCTTGTCCCCGAGCTCGATGACCCCGTGGATCATCTCCTTCTCGTCCTCCTCGATGCCACCCTCCTCGGAGCCGGTCTCGATGAGCATCTTCAGCTCCTCGGTCGAGAGATAGCCGCCCTGCGGCTTCTCCGTGCCACCGAGCAGGCGCACGAGGATGAGGCTGAGGCGCGAGACGAACCACACGATCGGCGAGAGGATCCCCTGGATGATGCCGATCGGCCGCGCGACGAGAAGCGCGAGGCGCTCGGGGAAGTTGAGGGCCAGCGTCTTCGGCACGAGCTCGCCGACGACGATCGACGCGAGCGCGATGACGAGCGTCATGAACACGAAGGCGATCGTGTCGGCCGCCTCGCGGAGCCACGCCACCGGGACGAGCTTGATGATCTCGGCCAATCCTGACGAGAATGCGACGGCTCCGACGGCGCCCGCGAGGAAGCCGAGGAACGTGATCGCGATCTGGATCGTGGCCAGGAAGCGGCTGGGGTCTTCGGTCAGCCGCTGGGCGGCGCGGGCCGCGCCGCTGCCGTCCTCGGCGAGCTGCGCGAGGCGGTGACGCTTGACGGTGATGAGGGCGATCTCGCTGGCGGCGAAGAAGCCGCCGACGAGGATGAGCACGACGACAACCACAAGGTCGAAGACCGGGCTGCTCTGGGGGCTACCGTCCATTGGGCGGTGTTGCTCCTGCCTCCACTACGGGTTCCGATCGGCCCCCGAGGGGACGGGTGCCCCTTCGGCGCCTGGTGTGCCTGCATCCGCCGGCTTAGAGCGTCGCTTCATCTCGATCGGCCGCGCCGGCACGCCGACTACGGTCTTGCCGGGGGCCACGTCGCGGGTGACGACCGATCCGGCGCCGGTCGTCGCTCCGGCGCCGATCGTGACCGGGGCGACGAGCATCGTGTCCACCCCGAGGCTGACGCCGTCGCCGACTACGGTGACGTGCTTCTCCCTCCCATCCAAGTTGGCGGTGACCGATCCGGCGCCGACGTACACGTTCTCGCCGATCTCCGCGTCGCCAAGATAGCTGAAGTGGTGCTGCTGAGTGCCCGCGCCGAGACGGCTCTTCTTGATCTCGGCGAAGTTGCCGATCCGGCAGCGGGCGCCGATCTCCGATCCCGGACGCAGGTGCGCGAAGGGACCGATCTCGACGTCCTCCGCGACGCTCGAGGCCTCGATGACGCTCGCCCAGACGCACGTGCGCGGACCGATCTGGCTGTCGCGGACGTGTGCGTTCGGGCCGATGACCGCATCCTGCGCGATGACCGTGTCACCCTCGAGGATCGTCCACGGCTCGATGCGGGCGTCCTGGCCGATCTCGACTCCGGCGTCGATGCGGGTCGTCGAGGGATCGACGATCGTCACGCCGTTCCGCATGTGCTGCTCGGCGATCCGGCGCCGCATGCGCTCCTCGGCCGCCGCGAGGGCGACGCGGTCGTTGATGCCGATCGCGTCGGCCGCGTCGCCGGCGCGGACGACGCCGACGGCCTCGCCGTCGTCGATCGCGAGCGCCACGAGATCGGTGAGGTAGTACTCGCCCGACGCGGAGGCCAGCACCCTCGGGAGGGCGCCCCGCAGCCAGGCCGCGTCGAAGGCGTACGTCCCGACGTTGATCTCGTCGAGGGCGCGGGTCGCCTCGTCGGCGTCGCGCTCCTCCACGATCGCGGCCGGCCCGCCGCCGACACCGCGCACGACCCGGCCGTACCCGGCCGGATCGTCCATGCGGGCCGAGACGAGGACGACGACGGCGCCACCGGCACGCTGCTCCTCGAGCAGGGCGGCATAGAGGTCCGGTGGTTGGAGTGGCGCGTCACCCATCGTCACGAGGATGAGCGGCGCGTCGGCCGGAACCGCATCAAGGGCGACCCGTACTGCGTCCGCGGTTCCACGCTGCGGCTCCTGGCGCACGGTCGCCGCGCGACCCGCGAGATGCCGCTCGACGGCATCGGCCCCATGGCCGGTGACGACGATCGAGTCGGGGACCCCGGCCTCCCGGAGCGCGTCGAGCACGTGGTCAAGCAGGGTCCGACCGGCAAGGGCGTGGAGCACCTTCGGGGTGCGTGAGCGCATGCGAGTGCCCTGGCCGGCGGCCAGGACGATGGCCGCGGGGGCGGTCAGCTGTGAAGACACGTGTGCGCGATGGTAGAGGCGGCTGAATCGCAGCGTCAACCGGCGCCGATGACGGCCACTCCCTCGATCTCGACGCGGCCCCCGAGCGGCAGCGCCTTGACGGAGAATGCGCTGCGCGCCGGGAACGGCTCCGGGATGTGCCGTGCGTAGACCTCGTTCACCGCCGGCCAGTCGCCGATGTCCGCAAGAAAGACGGTGACCTTGACGAGCCGGTCGAGCCCACTCCCGGCAGCACGCAGGATCGCCTCGAGGTTCGTCAGTGCCCGATCGGCCTGCGCCGCCACGTCATCGCCGACGAGCGCCCCGGTGGCCGGGTCGATGCCGAGCTGGCCGGCGGTGAAGACGAAGTCGCCGGCGCGGATCGCCTGGCTGTACGGACCGCCCGCTGCGGGGGCGGCATCGGTGCTGATCGCCTCGCGTGTGCTCATGGTCACTCCTCCTGCAGGACGTCGATGGCTGTGGATGCGGTGCGCGTCCGGGTGATCGTGACACGGACGCCGTCGTCGGCCAGCCGGCGCGCGACCGAGGCGGCGCGCTCCGGATCATCGGTGACGCTGAAGACGGTCGGGCCGGAACCGGTGAGGCGCGGCTCGCCGCCGGCGGATCGGACCCGGGCGAACAGGTCGTCGAGCTCGGGGCGCAGCCGGCGCGCGGGGGCCAGCAGGTCGTTCTCGGCGCTGCCCCACTCGTCGCCGCGCAGCTCCGCGAAGACCGCTGCGGTCGAGAGGCCGAACGGCGGATGCGCGAGCACGACGTGACGCTCGACGGCCGGGCGCGGCTCGACGTGCTCGCCGATGCCAGTGATCCGGGCCGCGGCCTGCCGGGAGGCGAAGAACGGCACGTCGGCGCCGATCCGGCCGAGGCGCTCGAGGTCCGCCTCGCTCGCGTCCTCGAGCGCGCCGCGCCACGCCCGGCCGAGGCGCCAGGCGGCGGCGGCATCCGACGACCCGCCGCCCAGTC
>CAZKFP010000087.1:0-2524 GCA_964552085.1 uncultured Steroidobacteraceae bacterium | reverse complement strand
GCCTTGCTGACGGTCTCGATCGCCTCCTGCTGGCCGATGACGCGGCCGTGGATGGCGTCCTCCATGTGCAGCAGCCGCTCGGACTCCTCGGCGCTGATGCGGATGACCGGGATCCCGGTCCACATGCTCACGACCTGGGCGATGTCCTCGTCGGTGACGACCGGCACGTCCTTCGCCTGCTCTTCGCGCCAGGTCGTGCGCAGCTGCTCGATCTGCTCCTTGCCTTGCGCCTCCTCGTCGCGCAGGCGCGCGGCGGCCTCGTAGTCCTGGCCGGCGATCGCCTCGTCCTTCTGGCGCGTGACCTCCTCGAGCGACTGCTGCGCCGACTTGATCTCGGCCGGGGTCGAGGAGGAGCGCAGGCGGACGCGGGATCCGGCCTCGTCGATGAGGTCGATCGCCTTGTCGGGCAGCGCGCGGTCCGCCACGTAGCGCACGCTCAGGTCGACGGCGGCGCGCACCGCCTCGTCGCTGATCTTGACCTTGTGGTGCTCCTCGAAGCGCTCGCGGATGCCGAAGAGGATGTCGACCGCCTGGTCCACCGTCGGCTCGTCGACCATGACCGGCTGGAATCGGCGCTCGAGCGCCGAGTCCTTCTCGATGTACTTGCGGTACTCGTCGAGTGTCGTGGCGCCGATGCACTGCAGCTCGCCGCGGGCCAGCGGCGGCTTGAGGATGTTCGCCGCGTCGATCGCGCCCTCGGCGGCGCCGGCGCCGACGAGCGTGTGCAGCTCGTCGATGAAGAGGACGCTGTCCGACGAGTTGCGCAGCTCCTCGATGATCTTCTTCAGGCGCTCCTCGAACTCGCCGCGGTACTTCGTGCCGGCCACGAGCGAGCCGATGTCGAGCGTCAGGACCCGCTTGTCGGCGAGCGTGTCGGGCACGTCGCCGCTGACGATGCGGTGTGCCAGCCCCTCGGCGATCGCCGTCTTGCCGACGCCCGGCTCACCGATGAGCGCCGGGTTGTTCTTGCGCCGGCGGGACAGGATCTGGATGACGCGCTCGATCTCCTTCTCGCGGCCGATGACCGGATCGAGGTCGCCGTTGCGGGCGGCCTCGGTCAGGTTGATGCCGAGCTGGTCGAGGGTCGGCGTCTTCGAGGGCCGCTTCGTCTCCTGGGCCGGGGCGGTGCTGCTCGACTGGCTCAGGACGTGGATCACCTGGTGGCGCACCTTGTCGAGGTTGACGCCGAGGCTCTCGAGGACGCCCGCGGCGATCCCCTCGCCCTCGCGCACGAGGCCGAGGAGCAGGTGCTCGGTGCCGATGTAGTTGTGGCCGAGGCGGCGCGCCTCGTCGATCGCCAGCTCGATGACGCGCTTCGCGCGCGGCGTGAGGCCGACCTCGCCGACGACCGGGCGGTCACCGCGACCGATGATGAACTCGACCGCGGTCCGGACCTTCGAGAGCTCGACGTTCATGTTCTCGAGCACGCGCGCGGCGACGCCCTCGCCCTCGCGCACGAGGCCGAGGAGCAGGTGCTCGGTACCGATGTAGTTGTGGTTGAAGCGCTGCGCCTCGTCCTGGGCGAGGGTCAGCACCTTCCGCGCTCGATCGGTGAACTTGTCGAATCGATCCATTTCGCCGGCCTTCATGGTGGTCTGCTCAACGAGTGTACGGCACCGATGGGGGCCGCTGCTGCGCGGCGCACACGCGGCGCCCCGCGTACTAGATACGGCGGGGAGCACGGAATCGATCAATCCGCGTGGCCGCCGCGCCCGTCGCGAGTGCCGAACGGAGCGGATCCCGGCGTCGGGTCCGCTCCTTCGGAAGTCGCCTCGCTCGCGACCGATGCGGCCGCGTGATGTCGTGGGTCGGAGACGGCTAGCCCTTGGCCTTCGCCTTCGGCTTCGGCTTCGCCTCGTCCTCGGAGGCGTCCGCCTCGTCCGTCGTGGCGCTCGCGTCGGCCTCGATGGCCGGCTCCTCGGCGGACGCGGCCTCCTCGTCAGTGGCGGTCGCCTCGGGCTCCGCGGCGGCCTCCTCCGCGACCTCGGCCGTCGGGGCCGGGGCCGTCTCCTCGGCATCGGCCGCCTCGGCGGTCTCCGCCGCCTCGTTGGAGCGGAGCTGGTCGAGCAGGCCCGAGCTGGCGAACGCGGCGGCCATCGTGCTGTCGATCCCGCCCTCCGGCTCGGCGGTCGCATCCTCCGGACGGTACTCGGGGCGATCGCGACGCGGGCCACGGTCGCGGCGCGGCCGCTCCTCGCGCGGCGCCGGTGCCGGCCGGTCCTCGGCCTGCTTGAGGCTCAGGCCGAGGCGATGGCGCTCCGAATCGAGGCTGATGATCCGCAGCTTGATCTGCTGTTCCTCCTGGACGACGTCGCCCGGGTGCGCGACGCGCTGGGTCGAGAGCTCGCTGATGTGGATGAGCCCCTCGAGGCCCTCCTCGACACGGACGAAGGCGCCGAAGTTCACGAGCTTCGTGACCGTGCCCTCGATGACGTCGCCGATCTTGTACTTCGCGACCGACTCCTGCCACGGGTCAGGCTGCAGCCGCCGGATGGAGAGGCTGATGCGCCCGCGCTCGTGGTTG
>CAZKFP010000086.1:0-3873 GCA_964552085.1 uncultured Steroidobacteraceae bacterium | reverse complement strand
GAAGCGGACGGCTACCGGCACGCCGCCCTGCTGAACCACGCTCGCGGCGACTGGGCGTTCAGCGTCGCGCGGCGCTACCTGTACGAGACCGCGGACGCGGTCCGCCTGTCGGTTCTCGCACGCTCGGCGCACGAGCCACTCGCGCTGCTCGCCGGCAAGATGCGTCGCGAGGAGACGTACCACCTGCTCCACGTCGATGCCTGGCTGCGCCGTCTCGCCGAGGGTGGCGGTGAGGGCCGGCAGCGCCTGGCGACGGCGCTCGAGTGCCTGTGGGCGGACGCGCAGGAGATCTTCGCGCCGCTGGCGGGGGAGGAGACGCTCGTGCGCACGGGCCTCCTGCCGGAGCCGATGCGCGCGATGGCCACGACGTGGCATGCCACCGTCCGGCCGATCCTCGAGCCCATCTGTGGCGAGCTGCCCGCCGCGGCGCCAATGGTCGATGGCCGGCAGCGCCGGACCGAGAGCTTCGCGTGGCTCCACGGCGAGTTCACGAGCGTCGCGCGCTCCGAGGCGGCGGCGGCGTGGTGACGACTGTCCACGCCGACGCTCGCGAGGCCCGCATCTGGGCCGAGCTGGCGCGGATCCCCGACCCGGAGATCCCGGCGATCAGCGTCGTCGACCTCGGCGTCATCGGCTCGGTCACCGTTGACGATGAACGCGTGCGCGTCGAGCTGCTGCCGACGTTCGTCGGCTGTCCGGCGATCGGCGTCATGCAGGAGCAGATCACCGATCGCCTGACCCGGCT
The DNA here is from genome assembly GCA_964552085.1 of uncultured Steroidobacteraceae bacterium. Classification (GTDB taxonomy): domain Bacteria; phylum Chloroflexota; class Limnocylindria; order QHBO01; family QHBO01; genus JACDBZ01. The sequence continues at coordinate 3,128 of CAZKFP010000086.1, read as the reverse complement.
GGGCGTGGCGCCGGCGGTGGAGGTGGAGGTCACCTTCAACCCGCCGTGGACGAGCGATCGGATCACGCCGGCCGGTCGGGAGCGCCTGCGGCTCAGCGGGTTCGCGCCGCCCCAGACGATGCCGGCGGGGCCCGCGCTCGGCCGGCTCGAGGAGCTGGCGGTGCTGCCGATCGCCGCGTGCCCGTACTGCGGCTCGCGCAACACGACCCTGGACAACGCCTTCGGGCCGACCCTGTGCCGCGCGATCTACCACTGCGCCGATTGCCGCCAGCCGTTCGAGCAGTTCAAGCAGGTCTGAGGCTGGCGCGGGGATTGCATCGGTCTGCAGGCATGATGGACCGCGACAACCCGCAGGGCCCGGGTCAGGGCCCGCTCGATGAGCCGGACCGCGATGCCGGCGACCCCATCGGCGACGAGGCCTATCCGGGCGGACAGATGATGCCGCCCACGGCCGACATGGACGATCCGATCCCCGAGACCGGGATGCCCGGTGAGCCGGAGCTTCGGCCCGACGATTCGGAGCCGAGGACGAGCTGAGCGCTTCCCGGCGGATGGATGCGTCCGTCGTGTCGAGGCGCTACGCTTCGGCGCATGGCAATCGACGCTGACGAGATCGCCCAGGACGACGCCGCGGCGCTCGCCTCCGGGACGGAGGACCGCCTCGCCGCGATGCGCCACAGCGCGGCGCACATGATGGCCGCCGCCGTCGTGGAGCTCTTCCCCGACGCGAAGCTCGGCATCGGCCCGGCCATCAGGGATGGCTTCTATTACGACTTCGACCTGCCGCGCCCGCTGACGCCGCCCGACCTGGAGCAGATCGAGGCGAAGATGCGCGAGCAGCAGTCGGCCGACCTGGCGTTCGAGCATTCGAAGGACCTACCGCGCGCCGAGGCCGTCGCCGAGCTCGAGGCGAGGAGCCAGCCGTTCAAGGTCGAGATCGTCAACGACCTGCCCGAGTCGGAAGGACCGACGGTCAGCTTCTACCGGCACGGTGACTTCGAGGACCTCTGCCGCGGCGGACATATCGGTTCCACGAAGGAGCTCGGCGCGTTCAAGCTCCTGAACACCGCCGGCGCGTACTGGCGAGGCGACGAGAAGCGGCCGATGCTCCAGCGCATCTACGGCACCGCCTGGGACACGACCGAGGAGCTCGACCAGCACCTGTGGCGCCTCGAGGAGGCGCGGAAGCGCGACCACCGCAAGCTCGGCCGCGAGCTCGACCTGTTCACCTTCCACCCCGAGTCGCCCGCCGCGCCGTTCCTCCACCCGCGGGGCATGGCGCTCTGGCGCGCCCTCGAGGACTGGTCGCTCCAGGTCCGCCGCGAGGCCGGCTTCGACGAGGTCCGCACGCCGAGCCTCGTCCGCCGCGAGCTGTGGGAGACCTCTGGCCACTGGGCGAACTACCAGGACAACATGTTCGTCCTCGACGACTACGACCATGTCTCCGGGCTGAAGCCGATGAACTGCCCGGAGGAGATCCTCATCTACAAGACGCGCTCGCACTCGTACCGGGAGCTGCCGATGCGGTTCGCGGACTATTCGGTCCTCTTCCGCAAGGAGCGCACCGGCGTGCTCGCGGGGATGTTCCGCGTTCGCCAGCTGACGCAGGACGACTCGCACGTCTTCTGCCGCGACGACCAGGTCGACGATGAGATCCGCCTGGCCCTCTCCCTCGTCCGGAAGCAGTACGCGCCGTTCGGCTTCGAGCCGCGGGCGAAGCTCGCCACGCGGCCCGAGAAGCGGATCGGCTCCGACGAGTTCTGGGAGCGGGCCGAGTCCCGGCTGCGCGAGCGACTCGACGAGGACGGCATGACGTACACGCTCGACGCCGGCGGCGGCGCCTTCTACGCCCCGAAGATCGACATCTTCATCGAGGACGCCCTCGGCCGGGAGTGGCAGATGGCGACGATCCAGGCCGACTACCAGCTGCCGCAGCGGTTCGACCTCGAGTACCGCGCCGCCGACGGCGGCTTCGAGCGACCCGTCGTCATTCACTACGCCATCTACGGCAGCTTCGAGCGGTTCATCGGCATCATCACAGAGCACTACACCGGCGCCTTCCCGCTCTGGCTCGCCCCGGTCCAGGTCATGGTCGTGCCGATCGCCGACCGGCACCTCGAGTACGCCGAGTCGGTCCGGGTCGCGCTCGCCGCCGCGGGCCTCCGGGCGGAGGTCGACGACCGCTCCGAGCGGATGCAGCTCAAGCTGCGCGATGCGCAGGAGCAGAAGATCCCGGTCATGGTCGTCGTCGGGGACCGGGACGCGGAGGCTGGCGCCGTCTCGCCGCGTCTGCGCACCGGCGACGCCTCCCAGGGCGTGCCGCTCGACGAGTTCGTCGCCGATCTCGCCGCTCGCAGCGCCGCGCGCGAGCTCTGGCCGGCCGCCGCGGAGGCGGAGCCGGAGGCGAGCGCTTGATCGGGCCACGCGACAGGGTGCATCGGCCTTGAGGAAGATGCGGGGGGTCGGGCAGCTGGCGCTCGTATCGGGCGATCCGCTGCGCGTGGCCGAGTTCTACGAGTCGGCGTTCGGGTTCCGTCGTATGGCCGGTGACGGTGGTGGCGTGGACTTGGAGCTCGGCGGGTTCGAGCTGAGCTTCCGCACCGGCGAGCGCCCGACGCGCGACGGGATGCAGATCGGCTTCAAGGTCGACACCGCCTCGGAGGTCGACGCGTGGGCGCAGGAGCTCGGCAGGCGTGGCTTCGCCCTGGCGGCGCCGCCCTCGGGGGACCGATGGGAGGGGACGCGCAGCTTCCGCCTGGCGGACCCCGACGGGCGACAGGTCGCGGTCTTCTTTGACTACCCGGGCCAGCCGCGACCCGCCTCGGCGCGTTGACCATCCGTTCGAATTCGGTGTATCATCCGGCGGCAATTCGCGTACGTTGCAGGGCCACCCGTCCGTGATCGGCCAGGTGGCCTTGTTGTTGAAGGAGAGCAGGAACTGGCAAGGGACCTCCGCGTCAATGAGATGATCCGAATCCGAGAGGTGCGGATCATCGATGATCAAGGTGAGCAGCTCGGCGTCATGCCGACGGCGGAGGCGCTCGCCCTGGCCCAGGAGAAGGGGCTCGACCTCGTCGAGGTGGCGCCCACCGCGGTCCCGCCCGTCTGCCGCATCCTCGACTACGGTC
>CAZKFP010000085.1:0-6157 GCA_964552085.1 uncultured Steroidobacteraceae bacterium | reverse complement strand
GACGTCCGACCGACCGTCGTGTGCTCGACGCGGGACCGGAACATCCTCGCCATCGAGTCGGAGGTCCGCGGCGCGATCGCGAACGGCGTGAAGTCGTTTCTCGTCGTCCAGGGCGACATGCTCCCCGAGGTCGAGCACTGGAGCAACAGTTACGAGATCGTCGAGTACCTGCGCGATCTCCAGAAGTCCGTGCCATCGGTCCAGTTCGAGGTCGGCATGAGCACCCGGTCGCGGCGCTGGATGTTCCGCCGCCGGGTCGACGTCGGCGCGCAGTTCCTGACGACCGGGCCGGTCATGGATCCCGCCTCCGTCCAGGGCGTCGCGGATCGAATCGAGCTGCGCCCGACCGATCCGCCCGTCTACCTGGAGATCACGCCGCCCTTCACCGAGGCCTGGGTCAAGCGGCTCGAGTCGGTCGGCGCCGTGCCGATCAGCGACGAGCTCCGCGCCGGGCTGGGCGGACTGTCAGAGACCGATGCCCGCGCCCAGGGCTGGCGCGTCGCCAAGGAGGCGGCCCAGCGCGCGCGGGAGGCGGGCTTCGCCGGCATCGTCCTCATGGGGCTGCGCTTCGACACGGTCGTCGGCGAAGCCTACGACGTCTGGCACGGCATTGGCGGCTAGCCATCGGCCACTCAGGGATGCGCCAATAGTGGTGGGGCTATCTGTAACCGGACTGGTTACAAATAGGGAGGGAGGAATCGGCCGCCAAGTCGCTAGACGCCCGCAGCGGCGGCGTGGTCATCGGTGCGTGGCTCCTCGTCGACGACCGCGTTCTCGATCACCCCGATCCCGGAGATCTCGCAGCGCATGACGTCCCCGCCGACGAGGTAGCGCGGCGGCACCTGGAAGTTGCCGACCCCGGCTGGCGTGCCGGTGGCGATCACGTCGCCGGGCTCGAGGGTGATCGTGCGCGACGCGAAGGCGACGATCGTCGCGACGTCGAAGATCATCTCGGCGGTCGTCGAGTTCTGCCACGTCTCGCCATTGACCGATGAGCGGACCCGCAGGGCACCCGGGTCGCCGAGCTCGTCCGAGGTGACGACGACCGGGCCCATCGGCGCGAAGCCGTCGGAGCCCTTCGCGCGCAGCCACTGCCGGTCCTCCTTCTGCAGGTCACGCATCGTCACGTCGTTGAGGATCGTGTAGCCGAAGATGACGTCCGGCGCCTCGTCGGGACCGATGCGGGACGCGCGCCTCCCGATCACGATCGCCAACTCGCACTCGAGGTCGAGCTTCTCGGTCGCCCGTGGCCGGGTGATCGGCTGCCCGGGATCCGCGACGGCGTTCGCGAACTTGCTGAACATCATCGGGTAGGCCGGCGGCCGGACGTTCTGCTCGCGGCAATGATCGTGGTAGTTCAGGCCGATGCAGATGATCTTGCCGGGCCGGGCGATCGGCGCGCGGACCGTCACCGTCGCCGGGTCGAGCAGCTCACCGTCGGTGCCAGCATCCACCGAGCGTCCGCTGGCGAGGAGCCCGCCGACGTCGGTCGCGCCGAGCGCATCGGTCAGGTCGCGGATGCCGTCATCGGTACGCAATCCAAGGCGGCGGTCGGTCGAGCCACCGTTCGGGGTGAAGACGAGGAGCTGCATCGGTCAATCCTCGCTGAAGTAGGCGCGCGCGGACGGACGCAGGAGCCCGATGACGAGGCCGATGCTGATGAAGGCGCCGATCGGCACCATGAGCATCGTCCAGCCGATGGCGGCGTTCGGCGGCATCTCGAGGAGCACCGGGGGCAGACCGCCAAGGATCGGGATCGGCAGGAGGGCGATGCCGATCGCGAACCGATGCGCGATCCGCTTGCGCTGGAGCGCCACGGTGATCCCGAAGAGGACCGCCGCCAGCTCGATCATCATGAAGATGCCGAGCAGGCTGAACGGCGCGCGCTCGCTGAAGTCGATGAACTCGACGATCCGCCCGAGCAGCAGCCCGGTAAAGACGAGCAGCCCGAAGGCCCAGGTGAACCACAGCTTCACCGGGAGGGGCGTCGGGGTGTCAGGTGCGTCGGGCGCATCGGGTGCGTCGGGCGCATCGGTCTGTGGGGTAGTCACCCCGCGATCCTAGCGGGACTACGACTCCGGCTCGTAGACGATGCGCAGCGTCTTCGTCGTCGCCTGGTCATCCCCGATCCGGAATACGAGGTCGTTGTCGCCCTCGTCGAGGTCGACGGTCAGCACCCAGTCGCCCTGGTCGTCGGCGCTCGTCCGCCGATCCGCGAAGAACGGCAGGTCCTGGATGATCTCGGCACCGACCGGAGCGGTCCCCACCACCTGGACCGATGGCTCCCGCACGACGTCGCCATCCTCGGGCGAGGTGATGACGAGGATCGGCGCGGGGGTCGGGGCGGGCGTGGGCGTCGGGGTCGGGACGGGCGTGGGCGTCGGGTCGCTGCCGAAGCACCCCGTCAGCGCCCCCGCCACAACGACGAGGGCCAGCACGTTCCTCACTGGCGCCATGGACCGATGCATCCTCACCTCCCGCTCTTCACCCAAGACACGCAAGCCGAATGCCGGTTCCGCCTTCCGCGGTGCGCTCCGAGCACATTCCGGAGCGCACCGGACCACGCTTAGTCCTCACGACGGACGGCGGGCGACGAACACGACCGACTCGTCGTCCCGGGTCGCGGGCCGGGACTCGTACTGGGCCTCCATGGCGACATCGGTGAAGCCAGTGACGTCGAGCAGCAGCAGGATCTCCTGGGCGAAGTAGATCGGCAGCCGGATGCGATGCTCCTCCTCCGCGATGACCGCGCCGTCGTGCCACAGGCGCGCCCGCATGTCGAGGATCTCGTGCTGCAGGAGCGGGTCGAACTCGGCGCCGCGGCTGATCAGCTCGATCTCGTCGCCGTCCGCCGTGACGCGCCGGTCTCCATCGGGCCACCAGGGACGCGGATACGCCGGTCGATGCTTCGGCAGCCAGCGAGCCCAGGCATCGGGCCCGATGCCGGAGTACGGGAGCTCGACGTCGAACACGAGTCCGCCGCCCGGTTCGAGATGATCGAAGATGCGACCAAGCGCCTGGCGGACCTGCGCCCGCGACATGCCGATGCCGAGCGAGCCGCAGCTGTAGATCGTTCGATAGCGACGAGGAAGGTCGAGCTGGTGCATCGGCTGCTGGTACAACGCCGGTGTGTGGCCGTCGGCGGCGGCGAGCTTCCGGGCCTGGCTGAGCATGTCGGCGCTGATGTCGACCCCGTCCACGTCGAGTCCCTCCCGCACGAGCGGCAGGAGCAACCTGCCGGCGCCACACCCCAGGTCGAGCGCCGGCTGACCGAAGCGCTCGATCGCCGCGCGGTAGTACGCGAGCTCCTCGGGCAGGGCGACGTTGAACTCCGCCCACCACCGGGCCACGAGCCCGTAATGCCAGGTCTCGGGCCGCTCGGAGTCGACAGGGTCGTTCACCGGCGTCACCTTACGCCGATCAAGAGTCCAGACGTGGCCCGCCGCGGCACCGATCTGTGACCGATGGACCTTGACAAGCCGATCCGCTCACCGGTACAGTCGCCGACACTAAACCGGTTAACTAAACCGGTTCATGTGGAGGGCACCGGAGCACCTTGGTTCGACCTCGGATCGATGACGTTGCGCGGCGCGCCGGAGTCAGTAAGACCTCGGTGAGCTTCGCATTCAACAAGCCTGACCACCTCAAGGCGGAGACGCGCGACCGGATCCTGGCCGCCGCCGCGGAGCTCGGCTACCGCCCGTCGCCGATCGCCCGCCGCCTCGCACGCCGGCGCACCGACCAGATCGGCCTCGTCGTGCCCCAGTCGACGCACGACATCTTCGCCAATCCGTTCCTGCCCGAGCTCGTGCGAGGGATCGGCGACGTGTGCGACGCCGAGGGGATCGCGGTCGTCATCGTCCCGCCGGTCGGCGGCTCGATCTCGCGGGCGGTCGACTCGGCACTCGTCGACGGCCTGATCCTGCTCGGCCTGGCCCCGAACCACCCCGACCTCGACGAGGTTCGCAACTCCGGCACGTGCCTCGTCGGGCTCGACATCGAGGACCCGACCGGGTTCGACCTCATCGGCATCGACGACGGCGCCGGGGCCAGCCAGGCCGCGGCGCATCTGTACGCTCTGGGCCACCGGGACGTCGCGGTCGTGCTCATCGCCGAGCACCCGGACCTGCCGGTCGACGAGCTCCACGGCATCTCGGCGCGGCGCCTGGCGGGCGTCCGGGCGGGCTTCGGCCTGGCCCCCGGCACCGACGACGCGAGCGGTAACGGCGCCGATGCAACCGCTGCTGCAACCGCCGCTGACGGCGCAGTTCGCCTCCGCATCCTCTCAACGCAGGTCAGCGAGGAGGGCGGGCGCGCGGCGCTGACGACGCTCCTCGGCGACGACCACCTCCCGACGGCGGTGATCACGATGTCCGACGTGACCGCCATCGGCCTCATGGCCGGGGCCGCCGACGCGGGCATCGCCGTCCCGAACGACCTCTCGATCGTCGGGTTCGACGACATCCCGGCCGCGTCGTGGACGACGCCCCGCCTGACGACCGTCCATCAGCCGATCCGCGAAAAGGGCCGCCGCGCGGCGCAGCGGCTCATTCAAGCCATCCGTTCAGGCTCGGAACACCGCCCTGTGGTCGAGGTCCTGCCGACGCGCCTTGTGGTGCGCGGCTCGACGGCTTCGCCGCGTGGTGCCGAAGCCCTCGTCAGACCACGGGGAGGAGGTGTCGCAACCGCCTGAAGGTCAGGATGTCACGCATCCACGCACGTATCGCACACCACACCACGAGGAAGAGACCGACATGACACGCAAGTTTCACCACCTCCTGCCGATCCTCGTCGTCGGCTCGCTGATCCTGGGCGCCTGCTCAGGCGGCGAGATCGGCGCCGATGACTCGGAGGAGCCGACCCCCACCGATGGCGGCGAAGAGTCCGCAGCCCCGACGACGGCGGCCTTCCCAGAGGGCGACTTCGAACTCGAGCTCTGGACGAAGGAGGGCGATCCGCAGATCGCCTACGTCGAAGCCCTCGCCGAGGCGTACAGCGCCGAGCGCCCGAACGTGACGATCAGCGTCGTCAACAAGGACGTCGAGCTGTTGCGCGAGGATCTCGTCAACACCGCCCTCGCCCCGGACGCCGCCCCCGAGCTCGTCTGGACGGTTGCCGACCACATCGGCCCGTTCACCTCGGCCGGCGTCATCCAGGAGCTGGACGGCCAGATCGACACCTCGATCTACGAGGCGGGCGCCCTCTCGGCGGTCCAGGTCGACGGCACGACCTGGGGCATCCCGATCAGCAACGGCAACCAGCTCATGCTGTACTGGAACAAGTCCCTCGCCGGTGAAGAGGCCCCGGCCGACACCGCTGAGATGATCGCGACCGCGCAGGAGAACACCGAGGGCGACAACTTCGGCCTCGTCTTCAACGAGACCGAGTCGTTCTGGCTCACCCCGTGGCTCGCGGGCTTCGACACGGCCGTCTTCGCCGAGGATGGCACGACGCCGACCCTCGACACTCCGGAGATGCAGGCGGCCCTCGAGTTCCTGTACGACCTGAAGTACACCGAGGAGGTCATGCCCGGCGAGTGCGCGTACGACTGCGCGAACGAGCTGTTCCTGACCGGCTCAGCCGCCATGATCGTCAACGGCGACTGGGAGCTCGGCAACTATGCTGGCGAGCTCGGTGATGACCTGGGCGTCGGCCCGCTGCCGACGGTCAGCTCGACGGGCAGCGACCCGGCGCCGTACACCGCCGGCGCGTTCTACATGGTCCCCTCGGCCATCGAGGGCGACATGCTCACGGTCGTGCTCGACTTCATGGCCTGGTCCACGAACACCGAGAACCAGATCCAGATGGTCGAGGAGCTCCGGCGCCTGCCGGCGAACGCCGAGGCCCTGGAGGATCCGATCGTGACCGACGATCCGCTGCTCGCCGGCGCGGCGGAGGCGGTCCAGAAGGGCACCCCGCAGCCGACGAACGTCGAGATGCGCTGCGTCTTCGACGCCATGAACACCGGGATCCGGGACGTTCTTGGCGCCGGGAACGACGACTTCGCGGCGGTGACGGCGGCGATGCAGGAGGCAGCTGACAACTGCGTCGCAACCCTCTGAGCGGACGGTAACGTGGTGGGGGGGCGCCCGCCCCCCCCCCCCCCAAAACCCCCAAAAAAAAACCTCATACACGCACGAGACGCACCCGGGACGTA
>CAZKFP010000084.1:0-25829 GCA_964552085.1 uncultured Steroidobacteraceae bacterium | reverse complement strand
GAGCGGACTCGTCGAAGCCGGTGGACTCGAGGATCTCGAGGAGCGCCCATGCGGGCTCGGTCCAGCCGTGGATGTAGGCGTTGTCCGGGTACTGGCGCGTGCGCTGCGCCGAGATGAGGATCGTCTGCGCCATTCGACCCGCCAGCAGGTCGCCGAGCAGCTCGCGCTCGGCATCCTCGAGTGGCATGACCGACGTGTACCCCTCGAGGAATGTGGCGGAGACCTCGAAGATGTCGGCGCGCTGGCGGACGAGCGACTGGAGCGTGGCCGGCACGTCGAGAACGAGAGCGGTATGCGCCATGTCGCCGAAGTCGATGATGCCGGTCACCGCGCCGGTCTCGTCGAGCAGCAGGTTGTCGAGCGTCACGTCGTTGTGAATGACCTGCGAGCGGAGCGTCGGGAGGGCCGGCACGACCCGCTCGGCGAAGCGGGATGTGACGCGGTCCAGCAGGGCACGGCGTCCCCGGTCGTCGACGAGCTCCGCGTGCGGAAAGAGCCCGGGCAGATGCTGCTGGTCCCACCAGATGACCCGCCCGGCGGCCGGGTGAAAGAATCCGCGCAGCGCATGGCCCACGCGCGCCACGACTTCGCCGATGACCCGGACGGCCCGCGCATCGAGCTCGTCCGGCTGGGCGTTTCGCCCGGGCAGCAGGGGAAGGAGACGAACGAGGTGCGTCGACGCACCGACCTCGACTCGGCCGATGGTGGAGCCGTCGAGCGTCGGGCGCGCCACCGGAACGGGAAGATCCGGGTCGACGGCGGCGATCCGCTCCACCGCCCGGACCTCCATGTCGACGACGCCCGGATCCTCGGCCGCGTTCGATACCTTCAGCATCCATCGGGAGCCGTCATCGGCGGCGATCGCGAAGTTCTGGTCCCGCTCGCTGACGAGCGGCAGCGCGTCGCCGTCCACGCCGAATGTGTCGCGGGCGACCTTGCGGGCATCGTCGGCCGAGAGGGCAGGGGGCTCGGCGGAGAGGACGTCACGCATCGGCGAGATCCTACCGACTGTGCGGGCGCTCCGCATCGGCCCGGGGCGTGCGTATAATCGGCACCCGTCACCGCGATCCGGCCAGCGTCCGCCCCTGTCGACCAGGGGGGCGCGCAGAGGCGCCGACCGCGACGCGTAGCTTGCAGACAGGAGGCACTCAGCGCACCTGATGGCCAGCCAGAAGACGGTGGCGGAGGCCCCGAACATCTGGGCCGTCGCCCAGTCCCAGTTCGACCACGCCGCCGACAAGCTCGATCTCGACGACGGCATGCGACGCGTGCTGCGGGTGCCCCAGCGCGAGCTCACCGTCAACTTCCCGGTCACGATGGACGACGGCAGCGTCTCGGTCTTCACCGGCCACCGCGTCCAGCACAACGTCAGCCGTGGGCCGGGCAAGGGCGGCATCCGCTACCACCAGGACGTGACGCTCGACGAGGTGCGCGCGCTCGCGATGTGGATGAGCTGGAAGTGCGCCTGCGTGAACATCCCGTACGGCGGGGCGAAGGGCGGCGTCGTCGTCGATCCGAAGAAGCTCTCGATCCGCGAGGTGGAGGGCCTGACGCGCCGCTTCACGACCGAGATCAGCCCGCTCATCGGCCCCGATCGCGACATCCCCGCGCCCGACGTCAACACGAATGCCCAGACGATGGCCTGGATGATGGACACGTACTCGATGCATCGCGGGTACACGGTCCACGGCGTCGTCACCGGCAAGCCGATCAGCGTGGGTGGCTCGCTCGGGCGCAACGAGGCGACCGCCCGTGGCGCCGTCTTCACCCTGCTGCGCTGGGCGGCGATCACGAAGCGCTCGCTCGAGGGTGCCCGAGTCTCGATCCAGGGCTACGGCAACGCGGGCAGCGTCGCGGCGACGCTGCTCGCCGAGCAGGGTGCGAGGATCATCGCGGTGAGCGACTCGACGGGCGGCATCCATCAGCCGGCGGGCCTCGACCCCGCCCGGGTGAGCGCCTGGAAGCGCGAGCACGGCACCGTTGTCGGCTTCCCGGGGTCGGACGAGGTGACGAACCGGGAGATCCTCGAGCTCGAGTGCGAGATCCTCGTGCCGGCGGCCCTCGAGAACCAGATCACGAAGCACAACGCGCCGCGCATCCGGGCGCAGGTCGTCGCCGAGGCCGCGAACGGGCCGACGACCCCGGAGGCCGACGAGATCCTGTACGACCGCGGGGTCTTCCTCATCCCGGACATCCTCTGCAACGCCGGCGGCGTGACGGTCAGCTACTTCGAGTGGGTCCAGGACATGCAGAGCTTTTTCTGGACCGAGGAGCGCATCAACGACAGCCTGAAGGGCATCATGGATCGCGCCTTCGAGGCGGTGCACGACATGGCCGATCGCCACGAGGTCGACATGCGCACGGCGGCCTACATGGTGGCCGTCGCCCGGGTGGCCGAGGCGACGATGCTCCGCGGCCTCTACCCGTAGCGCCATGCTCGATCACGAAGAGCGGTTCCTGTTCCGGGAGGAGATCCACACGCTCGCCGGCGCACTGGCCGATCCGGGCCAGCTCGACAACGTCGAGGACTTGCTGGCCGAGGTGACGACGAGCCCGCGCTTCGACGCGGACGTCTTCACCCTCGAGCGGTCGCTGCAGGTGATGCTCGGCGGTCGTGCCGGCTCCACGCTCGTCGGCCTGCTGACCGTGGACCGCGGCGTCTTCGAGGAGCTCGGCGAGATGGGCCTGACGCCCGACGTGCAGGAGCGGCTCGTGAGCTGGCGCGCTCGGTTCGGCCTCGTCATCGACAACGCGCTGAACTTCCTGAACAACCCAGACGGCATCCAGGGGCACAACTTCGGCACGCAGCTGTCGCACGGGGAGTCGGGGCCCGCGCTCCAGGGCCGCCTGACGCTCGTCCGCTACAACAACGAGCCGCAGTTCTTCATCGCCGATGCCGACGTGCTCTTCAGCGTCGCGGCGGACATCCTCGAACGACTCGGGGAGCACCTCGAGCCCGAGATGATCGACGCCGATCTCCTCACCCGGCTGCGCGAGGGCGTCGACCTCGTGGAGCGTCGCACGAAGCCCCGCGGCTAGGCCGATGCCGCGGTCCGCCGCGCGGCGAGTCTTCCTGGCGGCCACCGGGCAGAACCGGGGCAAGACGACGACGAGCCTGGGCCTCCTCGCCGCCATCCGTGACCGTGGGCTGACGCTCGGCTTCATGAAGCCGGTCGGCCAGCGCTACCTCGTCGTCGACGGCACTCGCGCCGACGAGGACGCGGTCCTCATGAGCGAGGTCTTCGGCCTGCCCGACGCGCTGAACGACATGTCGCCGGTGACCCTCCCGCGTCACTTCACGACCGACTACGTCATGGGCCGCATCGGGGACGACCTCGGCGCGCAGGTGCTCGCGGCGTACGGGCGCGTGGCCGCCGACAAGGACCTCGTCGTCATCGAGGGCACCGGCCACGCGGGCGTCGGCGCCGTCATCGGCCTCTCGAACGCGCGCGCCGCGGCGATGCTCGACGCGCCGGTCATCATCGTGAGCGAGGGCGGCATCGGACGGCCGATCGACGAGATCGTGCTCAACTGCGCCCTCTTCGCCGCGCACGGCGTGCGGGTGCTGGGAGCGGTCGTGAACAAGGTCGACATCGAGTCCCGTCCGCACCTGCCCGAGGTGCTCGAGCGGGGCCTGGGGCAGCACGGGATCGAGCTGCTCGGCTGCATCGGCTACTCCGAGTTCCTCGCGAACCCGTCGCTCGAGCTCATCGCCACGCACCTCGACGGAGAGCTGCTCGGCGGCGAGGCGGCGCCGGGGCAGACGATCGGCTGGGTGGCCATCGGAGCGATGCAGGCGACGCACGCGGTCGAGCTGTTGCGCGATCGAACCCTCGTCATCACGCCCGGCGACCGAGATGACCTGCTCCGCGCGGCAGTCGCCGCCAACCGCGTGACCGCGGTGCCGCGCGTCATCGGCGTCGTGCTGACCGGCGGCTTCCGCCCGTCGGAGCCCGTCCTGGCCGAGCTGCGGGCGGCGAACATCTTCACGTACCTCGTCGCGACCGACACGTACCGCACGGCGCAGGCGGTCGACGAGATCCTCGTGAAGACGCACTCGTCGGACGTCGAGAAGATCTCGACGATCATCGAGCTCGTCGGCGGCGCGCTCGACGTGGAGGCATTGCTCGCGCGGCTCTAGACGTGGCGAAGGGAGGCCGGACGTGGGCACCCGCCGGCCTCCCATGCACCGAAGGCGCTCGCGGCCGAAACGGCCGGCACCCGCGGTGATACGGCGCATGATACGAGCAGAGTGGGTGACCGCACTAGTACTTTGGATGCACGAAAAGCGGTCGCCCTATGCGACGTCCCAGGCGAGCGGCATGTTGTCGGTCAGCCTCGCCCGGCCGATCCACACCGCGAGGAGCGCCAGGGCGGGGCCGGAGATGCGCTGGAGCTCGCCGAGAGAGGTCGCATCGGCGACGCTGACGTAGTCGATGCGCGCCCTCGGACAGCCCGCCAGCGTGTCGGTCATCCGCCAGCGCAGGACCTCGGCGGAACGCTCGCCCGCGTCGTACGCGTCCTTCGCGGCCGTCAGGGCGGCGTACAGGCACGTCGCGGCATGCCGCTCCTCGATCCCGAGCAGCGCGTTCGCGGACGAGAGGGCGAGGCCGTCGCTCTCGCGCACCGTCGGGCAGATGACGAGCTCGACGTTCATGAACAGGTCGCGCAGCATGCGTCGCACGATCACGACCTGCTGCGCGTGGCGCTGCCCCATGTAGAGGCGTGCCGGCCCGACGAGGTGAAGGAGCTTGAGCATGACCGTCGTGAGCCCGTCGAGGTGCCCGGGTCGCGACGCGCCCTCGAGCTGCCGGGTCAGCCCCTCGACCGTCACGCGGGTCGTGTCGTCCGCCGGGTAGAGCGTGGCGGCGTCGGGCAGGAAGCAGACGTCGGTCGATGCGTGCTCGAGCAGCGCGAGGTCGCGCACGTGATCGCGCACCCCGGGCGACGCCTCATCGAGCTTCCGGAAGGCGCTCGGATCCAGGAACGACGAGACGACGACGCAGCCGTTCTCCTCGCGCGCGCGCCGCACGAGCGAGAGCTGTCCGTCGTGGAGCATGCCCATCGTCGGCACGAAGCCGACGCTGTCACCCGCGATCCGTCGCTCGAGGATCGCCTCGCGCAGCTCGTCCGCGGTGTGGACGACGATCACGAACGGCGGCGTCGCCGAGGGCCGGAGCCGGGCGCGGCCTGCGGCGAGCCATCGCCGCGCCGGTATCGGTCGCCGATGAGGTCCCACAGACGCTCCGCGACCTGGCGCTTCGGGAGCATCGGCCAGTCGGTCAGGGAGCCCTCGGCGCCGAAGACGGTCACCTTGTTTTCGTCGGAGCCGATGGCGTCGAACGGTCCGCCCACGACGTTGCCGACGATGAGGTCGAGGCCCTTGTCGCGCAGCTTCGCGGCGGCGTTCGCCTCCAGCTCGTCGGACTCGGCGGCGAAGCCGACGAGGAACGGCCGCACGTCGTCGGGCATCTCGCCGACCTCGGCGACGATGTCGGGGTTCGGCACGAGCTCGATCTGAATGTTGTCGCCCGAGCGCTTGATCTTGCGCTGGCTGGCGCGGGCCGGGGCGAAGTCGGCGACCGCGGCGGCCATGATGAGGATGTCGGCGCCGGGCGCGGCGCGCAGGACGGCCTCCCGCATGGCGTGGGCGGTCGTCGCGTCGACGACGGTGACGCCACGCGGCGGGGTGACGCTCATGGCGCCCGCGATCAGGGTGACCGAGGCGCCCCGGTCCCTCGCCGCTTCGGCGATGGCCGCGCCCATCTTCCCGCTGCTTCGGTTGCCGATGAACCGGACCGGGTCGAGCGGCTCGCGAGTGCCGCCGGCGCTGACGACGACGTGCAGGCCCTCGAGGTCGCCGGCGCGCGCGAAGAGATGCTCGACCGCCTCGACGATCGTCGCCGGCTCCGCGAGGCGTCCGATCCCGGTCAGGCCCGACGCGAGCTCGCCGACCTCCGGCTCGACGACGATGTAGCCGAACTCGCGCAGCGTCGCGACGTTGCGCTGCGTGGCCGGGTGCGTCCACATCCCGGCGTCCATCGCCGGCGCCACGATCACCGGCGCGCGGCTGGCACATGCGATGGCGGTCACGGCGTCGCCGACGAGGCCGGCGGCCAGCTCACCGAGCAGGTTGGCGGTCGCCGGGGCGAGGACGATCGCATCCGCCGCCTCGGCCAGCTCGATGTGCGCGATCTGCTGGTCCGAGTCGAGCTCGAAGACGTCGTCGAGGACGGGTCGGTGCGTGAGGCTCTCGAACGTGAGCGGGCCGACGAAGCGGGTCGCCGCCGCGGTCATCGCCACGTCGACCATCGCTCCGCGTTCCGCGAGCATCCGGACGAGTGTGACTGCCTTGTAGGCCGCGATGCTGCCGCTGACGCCGACGACGATCCGCCGTCCGGCGAGCGGACCCAGGCCCTCGTTCATCGCTCGGTCGCCGCCGAGCGGGCCTGCTCCCGCTCCCGCATCCCGGCCCAGGCGTACCGGATGCCACGCAGGGTGAGATCCGGCTCGACGGCGTCGATGCCCGGCACCTCCCGCAGCCACGGCTGGTGCGTGTATCCGCCGGTCGCGATGACGGTGACCCGGCTCGAGGCGGGGGAGCGCTCGACGAGCTCGCCGCGCAGCGCCGTGAGCAGGCCGCTGACGAGGCCGATGTAGCCGAGCACCGCCCCGGATTGCATGGCGTGAACGGTGTTCGTGCCGATCGCCGAGGGCGGCCGCCGCAGCTCGATGCGCGGCAGCTTGCTCGCCCGCCCGACGAGCGCCTCGAGGCTCAGGCCCATGCCGGGGGCGATCGCGCCGCCGATGTACGCGCCGTCGGCATCGACGAGGTCGAAGTTCGTGCTCGTGCCGAGGTCGATGACGATCGCCGGCCCACCGAACTCGATCCGCGCCGCCAGGGCGTTCGCCAGCCGATCGGCCCCGGCCTCGCCCGGCCGGTCGATGCGGATCTCCAGGATGTCCTCGAGGGCGGCGGCGTCCACGATCGCCGGCTCGACCCCGACCCGCTCGGCAGCGAGCCGCTCCCACGTCTCGCTGAGCGGCGGAACGACGCTCGCGAGGGCGACGGCGTCGAGCTCCTCGAGGTGGTGCCCGTCGAGGGCGAGGAGGCCGGTGAGCATGGCCGCCACCTCGTCCGTGGTGGCGTTGGCACGGGTGATTGCGCGCCAGGAGCGCGCGAGTCGGTCATCATCGAACAGACCGATCGAGATGTTCGTGTTGCCGATGTCGGCTGCCAGCAACTTCACGGGGCGTATCGTAGCTTTTTCATCGGTCGGTGCGGAACCGCCGCGCCCCGATTGCGGTGCTAGACTCGCCGACGATCCGCGTACGATGGGTAGATGACCGAGCCGCGTGCCAAGCTCTACATCAACACCGGTGTCGTCACCGCCAAGAGCGACATCTACAACATTCTGCGCCCGCTGCTGAAGCAGACGGTCAGCTACGCGTACTACCGCGGCGCGAAGGTCGAGTCGACCGGCACCGGCTGGGTCGAGCGCATCGTCGTCGACCACCCCGACATCGCCTCCTACTTCACGCCGCTCGCCATCTGCCTCAACCTCGACTCGTTCGACTACTTGCAGTTCGACACGACGAGCGAGCAGCTACTCGTGTACACGCTGACGATCGGCAGCGAGCGCGTCGTCCTCGAGTTCGCGGCGAGCGGGCTGCCTCGCCTCGGGACCGAGCCGGACGGCGAAGCGGCGGCGCCTCCCGCGCCCGGCCGCCCGCTCCCGCGAAACGCGGACGAGCTTGCCCGCGACCTGCGCTTCATCCAGATGGAGCTGCTCATGTCGGCCGAAGCGGACGAGGACGAGGACGGAGCGTGACGGCGAGCCCGGCACCGACCCGGCCGGCGCCGACCGCCGCGCCGGAGCACCGGCGCACCGTGCTCCCGGGCGGCCTGCGGGTCGTGACGCAGGCGATGCCCGGCGCCCGCTCGGCGACGGTCGCCATCTTCGTCCCGGTCGGCTCGCGGCACGAGGACGAGGCGCATGCCGGCCTCTCGCACTTCCTCGAGCACCTCGTCTTCAAGGGGACGCGCGACCACCCCGAGGCCGGGGAGCTCTCGCAGCTCGTCGAGGGGGTCGGCGGCAGCCTGAACGCGAGCACCGATCGCGAGCTGACGGTCTTCTCCGCCAAGGTGCCGGCCGAGCGGAGCGACGTCGCGCTCCATGCCGTGAGCGAGCTCGCCCTTCACCCGTTGCTGCGTCGCGCGGACCTCGTTGCCGAGAAGCCGGTGATCGTGGACGAGATCAGGATGTACGTCGATTCGCCCTCGGACCACATCTTCACGATCTTCGATGAGCTGCTCTACGGCCGTCATCCCCTCGGTCGCGAGATCGCCGGCACGATTGGATCGGTCCGTCGGGCGACGCATGCGGGTGTCGTCGGCCACTGGCGTGCAGCGTACCGGCCATCCGGCCTCGTGCTCGCGGTGGCCGGTGCGATCGAGCACGACGAGGTGCTGCGCGCGGCGTCTGAGTGGCATGCCGCCGGCCCGCCCGGCGACGAGGAGGTCACGCTCCGGCCGCCCGTCGCCGCGGTCGCCCCGAAGCCCGCGCCGCCTGGTGCCCTGCGCGTCTCCCATCGGCGCCTGAGCCAGGGCAACCTGTGCCTCGGCATGCCGGGCGTCGCCCGCGACGATCCGGATCGCTGGACCCTCGACCTGCTCGGTGCGATCCTCGGCGACGGCATGGGCAGCCGGCTCTTCTTGGAGCTGCGCGAGCGTCGCTCGCTCGTCTACGACATCTCGACGTTCAGCGCCATGTACGTCGACACCGGCACGTTCGGGATCCACGCCGGCTTCGACCCCGAGGACGCCGAGCGCGTCATCCGGGCGATCGTCGAGCAGCTCGACCGCGTCAC
Organism: uncultured Steroidobacteraceae bacterium; assembly: GCA_964552085.1. GTDB lineage: Bacteria > Chloroflexota > Limnocylindria > QHBO01 > QHBO01 > JACDBZ01. The sequence goes on along the minus strand of CAZKFP010000084.1, from coordinate 16,958 downwards.
GACGGACCCGGTGCGCCCCGCGGAGCTCGACCGCGCGCGCGCCTACACGCGCGGCCGCCTCGAGCTTCGCATGGAGGACTCGGGGGCCGTGACCGGCTGGATCGGGACGGGGGAGTCGCTCCTGCCGCGGATCATGACCGTCGGCGAGGTCATCGAGCACCTCGAGGCGGTGACCATCGACGACCTGCTGCGCGTCGCGCGCAGTCACCTCGCCCCGAGGAAGGCACGGCTGGCGGTGCTCGGCCCGTTCCGGTCGCGCGCCCGCATCGAGCGCGCCCTGCACGCATGACCGACGCGAGCGACGAGGTCCAGGTCATCGACTTCGTGCCGGACGAGCTCGGCCTGGCGCGCGCGCAGCTCGACTCGGCGCAAGCGGGCCTCGCCGAAGGCACCGTGCGGCGACGGCTGGCCCGCCTCGAGGCGGACGGCGTCGGGGCGGACGACGAGACTGACGCGCTGCGCGTCCTCCTGGCCGAGGCGCTCTGGCGCCAGGGGCGCTCGGTCGCGGCGCGCGTCGCGCTCGATGCGGCTCGCCCGACGAGCCCGCAGCGACGGCTTCCGATTGCACTGCTCGTTGACGCGGAGACGCTCGCCGCGGCCGGCGAGGCGGATCGTGCCATCGGCGCGCAGGAGCGCCTGCTCGCGGCGATCGGCGTCGACGAGGCGTTCGACCTGCGCGGTGGAAGCCCCGGCCGGCTCGCCTGGCCGCTGCCGTCCGGCCTCCGCCCCGAGGTGGCGCCCGAGCCCCGGCCGCCGTGGTCGTCGAGCGGCCCCGACGAGACCGGCTCGAGCACGACGGCCGACGATGAGCGGGTCGCCGCGGGGCGGGCAAGGATGGAGGAGGCGCGGGTCGCGTTCGTGTCCGGCGACCTGGCGCGCGGCGACGCCGAGATGTCGATCGCCGTTCGCCTGGATCCGGCGCTCGCGGGCGACGGCGTCGCGATCCTCGAGCCCACCCTCGGCGGGCAGCCGCCGGCCGAGCGTCTGCTACTCTACGGCGACCTGCTCCGCGCCGCCGGACGCGAGGTCGAGTCCAACCGGGCATACGACCGCGCCGCGGATCGCCCGGGCTGACCACCGACACGAGGAGACCCCTTCGCCATGCAGCGCACCCTCGTCCTTGCCAAGCCCGACGCCGTGCAGCGCGGGCTCATCGGCGAGATCATCGGCCGCTTCGAGCGCAAGGGGCTCAAGGTCGTCGGGCTGCGGCTGCTCGCCGTCTCGCGCGAGCTGGCCGAGGAGCACTACGCCGTCCACGCCGGGAAGCACTTCTACGCGGGGCTCGTCGAGTTCATCACCTCCGGGCCGGTCGCGGCGATCGCCCTCGAGGGCCCTGATGCGATCGCCGTCGTCCGGAAGATGGTCGGCAAGACGATGCCGAACGAGGCGGAGCCCGGGACGATCCGCGGCGACCTCGGCGTCAGCGGGCTGCGCAACCTCATCCACGCGTCCGACGCGCCTGACACGGCCGAGTCGGAGCTGGCGCTGTGGTTCGGGACCGGTGCGCTCGTCGGCTACGACCGCGACATCGACGCCTGGATCGTCGCCGAGGAGCCGGCCCGGACCTGATCCGCCGGGCTACTGCGTCGCGGCGAGCGACGGGTAGGAGGGGCGTTCGATGATCCCGATCCGCTCGATCGGGAAGTAGCGCAGCCACGCGCGCCCGAGGATGAGCTCCGCGTCGACCGGCCCGAAGACGCGCGAGTCCTGGCTCGAGGGCCGGTTGTCGCCCATCACGAAGTACTCCTCGTCGCCGACGATCCAGGTGAGCGGGCAGTCCGGGCGCGGGCAGGTCGTCGCCGCGGTCGAGCCGTCCGCCTCCTTCCGCACGTACGGCTCCTCGATGCGCACCGGGCTCTCACCGGGCCGGGTCACGAAGACGCGCCCGTTCTCGAGCGTGATCGTGTCGCCGGGCAGCCCGATGATGCGCTTGATGAACGGCACGCCATCGGTCGCCAGGCCGGAGCCCGACGGCGGGTCGAAGACGACGACGTCGCCGTATTGGTACTCGTCGAAGCGGACCGTCAGCTTGTCGATGAGGATGTACTCGCCGTGGACGATCGTCGGCACCATCGAGCTCTGCTGCACCTCGAACGGCTGCGCCACGAAGTTGTGGATGACGAGGTAGATGAGCAGCGTCAGGACGAGGGTCTCGACGATCTCGAACGCGCATCCGAGGGCGCGCCGCGAACCGGCGCGCTCGCTCGATGCGGGCGCGCCGGAAGGATCGGTGTCATCGGGGACGTACGTCATGGACCCTGGGCTGCGGCGGGGGGCCGCGACAGAATAGCGCACGCGCTGGTCTAGACTCGCATACCCATGGGCAGCCTCATCCTCGTCCGGCACTCGATCACCGCCGCCTCCGCCGAGGGCCGGAACCTGGGCCAGCGCACGGACCCGCCGCTCGCGGCGGAGGGTGTGACGCTCGCAGAGCGTCTCGGCGCCACGCTCGTCGTCGAGCTCGCGGAGCTGCCGCACAAGGCGCTGCGCGTCATGAGCAGCCCGGCCAGGCGCTGCCGCCAGACCGCCGAAATCGTTGCCGCGGGCGTCGGGATCGACCCAGGGGCAGTGGAGATCGCCGACGGCCTGCTCGAGATCGACTACGGCGCCTGGGACGGCCTGACCGCCGAGGAGTCCCTGGCTCGGGATCCGGAGCGACGCCGCGCGTGGGAGGCGGACCCGTTCGAGACCCACTGCCCTGGTGGCGAGAGCGGGGCGGATGTCGCGCGGCGCTCGTCGGGCGTGCTCGACCCGGTCGAAGCGTGGCTCGCCGAGGACCGCGCGCGCTGCGCGATCGTCGTGGCGCACAACCACGTCAACCGTCTGCGTCTCTGCCGCCTGCTCGGGTGGCCGATGCGCGAGTATCGCGATCGTTTGGTGCAGGACCCGGCCGGCTACAACCTCATCGGTTTCGGGGGCGAGGCGCCGGTGATCCGGCGCGTGAACGCCGCCCCGGCCTGATCGCCCGGCGGCCGCTGCAGCCGATCATCTCTATAATCGTGGGTCCCACACGTTTCGGGGCCACACACGTTCGCGAGGTGCTCTTGTCGGTCGAGGTCAGCCAGCAGCTTCAGCCGGTCATGAGTGTCAAGGTGACCCCGAAGCAGATCGCGGCGAACTACATCCTCCAGATGAGCTCGGTCGAGCTGCAGGAGGCGATCTCGCAGGAGCTCGACGAGAACCCGGCGCTCGAGATCGAGGAGCTCCCCTCGTGCCCGATCTGCGGCACCCCGGTGACCGGCAACTACTGCACCGATTGCATGCCGCGCAAGACCGAGGGCGAGGACGGGTCGCAGCAGATCAACGCCGACGACCTCCCCGGCGACGGCACGACACGGCTTCGTGACGAGGCCGACGAGTTCGACCCGATCGCGCGCGCCGAGGCCGACTTCACGCTCGAGGACCACCTGACCTGGAACCTTCACGCCCTCCTGCCGTCGCGACTCCATCCGGTTGCCGACCACGTCATCGGCGCCCTCGACTCGAATGGCTTCCTGACGGAGACCGATGCGGAGATCGCCGGCAGCACAGGTGTCCAGGTCGCCGACGTCGAGCAGGTCCTCGGCGCCATGAAGGGCCTCGAGCCGATCGGCATCGGGTCGCGCTCGATCACCGAGTCGCTGCTCGCCCAGATCGAGTACCTCCGTGAGCAGGGCACGATCGAGATCCCGCCGTACGCGGAGGAGGTCGTCGGCGACCACCTCGCCGATATCGGCGAGCGACGCTTCCGCGAGGTCGCCGCCGCGCTCGGCGCCACGCAGCGCGAGGTCGTCGCGGTCTGGGAGTTAGTGAAGGCGAACCTCAATCCCTACCCGACCGCCGCCTTCACGGCTGCGGTGAGCGGCGACTCCTCGCGCACGATCATCCGTCCCGACGTGCTCATCCGGGACCTCGACGGCGAGCTCACCGTCGAGGTCGTCGAGTCGCGCCGGTTCAGCCTGCGCGTCGCCCCGATCTACTCGAGCCTCAGCTCGAAGCTGCGGAGCAACGAGACGACCGAGGACGAGAAGCAGCACGTGCGCCAGTACGTCGGACGGGCGAAGTTCTTCATCGACAATATCAACCGCCGCCGCGCGACGATCCATCGCATCGCCGAGTCGCTTGTCGATCGCCAGCGCGGCTATCTCGTTCACGGGGTCCAGCATCTCGTGCCGCTCACGCGCGCCGAGGTGGGGGAGCTGATCGGCATGCACGAGTCGACCGTCAGTCGCGCCACCGCCGAGAAGTACGTGATGCTCCCGTCCGGCGAGGTCGTGCCGTTCAGCCACTTCTTCACCGCGTCGCTCGGGGTGAAGGACCAGATCAAGCGCATGATCGACCGCGAGGACGCCACGCACCCGCTGTCCGACCAGGAGATCGCCGACGCCCTGGCCGAGGACGGGATCGCGCTCGCCCGGCGCACCGTCGCGAAGTACCGCGACGAGCTGCAGATCCTCCCGGCTCGACTCCGGCATCGCTGAACGGCCGCCGATGCGGTCGATCATCCTGCGCAGCCTCGCCGTCATCGGGGTCGGCGGCCTCGTCCTCGCCGGCGTCCTGTACGTGGCGAGCACCGTCGACGCGCGACCGCCGGAGGTGCTCGGGATCGCGCTGACCCAGCCGCTCGCCGACGACCCGGAGCGGGCGCTCATCACGACGAGCCTCGAGGTCGTCTTCAGTGAACCGGTCGACCAGGAGAGCGCTCGCGAGGCGGTTCGTCTCGATCCAGCCGTCGACGGCGCGGTCAGCTGGAGCGGCAGCACGCTCATTTTCACGCCGAACAGCCCGCTCGAGCTCGAGACGGCATACGCGGTGCGCGTCGCTGCCGGCGTGGTCGACCTGGCCGGCAACGAGAGGGCCGAGCTGCCACCGGCCTTCGAGTTCGAGACGACCGGGCGCCCCTCGCTCGTCGAGGCGGCGCCCGAGGACGGTGCCGTCGGCGTCCCGCTCGACGCGCCGCTGTCGCTGACGTTCTCGACGCTCATGGACACCGCATCGGTCGAAGCGGCGCTCCGGCTGCGACCGGGTCTCGCGTACGAGCTGAATTGGAGCGGTGAGCGTGTCGAGATCGTGCCCGACGAGCCGCTGGGCCCCGGGATCGACTACGAGCTGAGCGTGCAGGGTGACGCCGTCGACGTGGCCGGCGTCGCCCTCGACGAGCGCATCGTGCTGCGCTTCCGCACGGTCGAGCCGGGGCTCGTCGTCGAGGTGAGCGTCCCGGCCGACGGGATCGACGGGGTCGCGCTCACGACCTCGATCGCGATCATCTTTGACCGGCCGATCGATCCGGGCTCCGTGTCCGACGACCTGCTCACGATCACGCCGGACGTGGCCGGGGCGCTCGATGTCGTCCAGCTGCCGGATGATCCGGCGACCGATACCGGGGCGGGCAGCATGCTGCGCTTCGCGCCGTCCGGCGACCTCGCTCCGAACACGACGTACGAGGTGGAGCTGGCTCCCGGCATCACGAGCACCCGTGGTGGCGTGCTCGCCAGCCCGAGCGCGTGGAGCTTCACGACCGGGGCGCCGGTGACGAGCGTCTCGAACCAGGTCACGTTCCTGTCCGACCGCGGCGGGATCACGAACGTCTGGTCGATGAACCCGGACGGCAGCGGGAAGCGGCAGCTGAGCAGCGAGCTGACGCCGGTGCTCGACTACGCGGTCGCCCCCGACGGCAGCTCGCTCGTGCTCGCCGACGGCCGGCGCCTCGTCCATCAGCGTCCCGACGGCAGCGACCGACGCGTCCTGACCGATGAGGGGAACCTCGAGTTCGACCCGGCGTACACCCCGGATGGCCGGCGTGTCGCATTTGGCCGGGCCGACGCGCAAACGGGCGCCGGCCTCGGGCTCTGGGAGTGGGTCGTCGGGGGCGGCGAGGCCGGCTCGATCGACCTGCCCCCCACGCTGGGGGATGGGCCGGTCCCGACGTCGGGTGAGGAGGACGAGGCGGGAACGACGCTCCGCGCGCCGCGCTACTCGCCGGACGGGCAGGCCCTCGCGTTCGCTCACTCCGAGGGCTGGATCGGCCTGCTCGAGCTGCCGGCGCAGCGCCTGACGTGGGCGGCGTTCGACGCGCAGGCCGCGCCGCTCTGGCTGCCCGACTCGTCCGGGCTCGTCCTGACCGGCGGCCCCGCCCCGCCCGAGCGCACGCCGGAGCCGGTCCTCGAGGCTCCGATCCACCCGCTCCTGGCCGACGATCCGGCGGGTGTCTACCGGCTGGCTCGTTCCGGGAGCTCGGTGAGCGAGACGTCCTTCGGCGATGGAGCGACGACGATCGCGGTGGCGGCCGATGGCCGGATCGCGTACGTCGACGGGCGGGGGACGCTGCGCCTGGCCGATGCGTCGGACACCGGGTCGGGGCTTCCCGTTCTGCCCGGCGACCGGGTGGCGGCCGGCGCCTTCGCGCCCGGCGAGCCGGCGATGGTCATCGTCGTGGCCGAGTCGGGAGCGGAGGGGGAGATCGAGCTGCTCGACATCGGCAGCGGGCGGCGCACCCCGCTGGGAGCGACCGGATCGCGACCGCGCTGGCTGCCCTGATCGGTCGCTCCGGCGCGTGCTAAAATCCGGCGGCCATCGCTGGCGGGGTACGTGACGTGTCCTCCCGCCGGCGTTTCATGTGCGTCAACTTCACGGCCGTCAGCCAGCGCGATTGAGCGTGGCCGCGGGCCGCACTCGGAGGATCCATGGAGTTCCAGTCCATTCTCTGGGTGATCCCGGTCGCCGGGCTCGCCGCCATCGCCTTTGCCCTTTATCTCGCCTGGGACGTCCTCCGCGCCGACACCGGCACGCCGGCGATGCAGGAGATCGCCGGCATGATCTTCGAGGGCGCCGTCGCCTTCATCCGGCGCCAGTACCGGACGATCGCCTTCCTCGCAATCGGCGGCGCCGTCGTTATCGGGCTGATCATCGGCGTCGTCGAGACCGAGGAGGTCGCCGAGACGAGCATCAGCGGCCTCGACCTCGGCTGGCGCACCGGGCTCGCCTTCCTCGTCGGGGCGGCGTGCTCGATGGCATCGGGCATCATCGGCATGTACATCAGCGTGAAGGCGAACCTGCGCACCGCGGCCGCGGCGCGCGGCAGCCTCGTCCGGGCCGTGCAGGTCGCCATGCGCGGCGGCGCCGTCTCCGGCTTCCTCGTCGTCGCCCTCTCGCTCCTGGGCGTGTACGGCATCTTCGCCGCCTTCGGCGGCTTCACGAACCCCGAGGAGGCGCCGTTCCTCATCGTCGGCTTTGGGTTCGGCGCCAGCTTCGTCGCGCTCTTCGCGCAGCTCGGCGGCGGGATTTACACGAAGGCCGCCGACGTCGGGGCCGACCTCGTCGGCAAGGTCGAGGCGGGCATCCCGGAGGACGACCCGCGCAACGCGGCGGTCGTCGCGGATCTCGTCGGCGACAACGTCGGCGACTGCGCCGGCCGTGGCGCGGACCTCTTCGAGTCGACGGCCGCCGAGAACATCGGCGCCATGATCCTCGGCGTCGCGGTCTACTTCATCGCCCGCGACGCGGGGTGGCCGAACCCGGAGTCGTGGATCTTCTTCCCGCTCGTCGTCCGCGCCTTCGGCCTGCTGGCCACGATCGTCGCGATGTTCTTCGTGCGCGGCAGCGAGACCGAGAACCCGATGAACATCCTGAACCGCGGCTACTGGGTCACGACCCTCCTCTCGGTCGGCGGGATGGCCATCACGACGTACGCGATGATGAACACCGGCGGCACGCTGCCGGAGAATGGCGTCCCGGCCTGGATCTGGTTCTTCGGCGCGGGCATCGTCGGGCTCGCGACGAGCGTCGCCTTCGTCTACATCACGCAGTACTACACCGCCGGCTCGTTCCGGCCGGTGCGCGAGATCGCGGAGGCCAGCCGCACCGGCCCGGCCACGAACATCATCAGCGGCACGGCGGTCGGCTTCGAGACGACGGCGGTCACCGCGATCACGATCTCGATCGCGCTCTTCGCCTCGTACACGCTCGGCACGCAGGCCGGGCTCGTGAACGCGGACGGGATGGACGTCGGCGGCATCTTCGGTACCGCCGTGGCCACGATGGGCATGCTCATGACGACGGCCTACATCCTCGCCATGGACACGTTCGGTCCGATCACCGACAACGCCGGCGGCATCGCCGAGTTCAGCAAGGCCGAGGCGAGCGCGCGCGAGATCACCGACCGCCTGGACGCCGTCGGCAACACGACGAAGGCGCTCACGAAGGGTTACGCGATCGCGTCGGCCGCGCTCGCGGCGTTCCTCCTCTTCAGCGCGTACATCAGCAAGGTGAACCTCATCATCGCCGGGCAGATTGAGCGCGGCACGAACGAGGGGCGCGAGCTCCTCACCGCGATCGACCTCGCCGACATCAACGTCTTCATCGCCGCGCTCCTCGGGGCGATGCTCGTCTACTTCTTCAGCAGCCTCGCGATCCGCGCGGTCGGCACCGCGGCCCAGGCGATCATCGTCGAGGTCCGGCGCCAGTTCCGGGAGATGCCCGGGATCATGGATTACACCCAGCGGCCGGACTACGCGCGCGTCGTCGATATCACGACCCGCGCGGCGCTGCGCCAGATGATCCTGCCCGGCGCCGTCGCGGTCGCGACGCCGATCCTCGTCGGGCTGCTGCTCGGCCACGAGGCGGTGGCCGGCATGCTCATGGTCGGCACGATCGCCGGGGTCCTGCTCGCCACCGTCCTGAACAACGGCGGCGGGGCGTGGGACAACGCGAAGAAGTACATCGAGTCGGGTCACCTCAAGGACGAGGCCGGCAACGTGCTCGGAAAGGGCTCGGACGCCCACGCCGCGGCCGTCGTCGGCGACACCGTCGGCGATCCGTTCAAGGACACGGCCGGCCCGTCGCTCCACGTCCTCGTGAAGCTGCTCGCCACGATCACGCTCGTCTTCGCGCCGCTCTTCATCCGCTAGGGGTCGCAGCCGCCCATCGTGGACGTCGTCATCCGGGCCGCCATCGTCGGGCTGCTGCAGGGCCTGACCGAGTTCATCCCGATCAGCTCCTCGGCCCATCTCGAGCTTGCGCCGTGGATCGCGGGCTGGGAGTCGGACGGGCTCATCGGCAGCCTCGCCTTCGACGTCTTCCTGCACCTCGGGACGCTCGTCGCGCTCCTCGTCTACTTCGCGCGCGACTGGGTCCGCTATGCCCGGGCCTGGGTGGCGAGCGTCCGCGAGCGACGCATCGGTGCCGACCCCGACCGCCGGATCGCGTGGCTCCTCATCCTGGCGACGATCCCGGCGGCGATCATCGGCTTCGCCCTCGAGGGCCTGATCGAGGACGTCTTCCACGGCGACAACGACGCTGCGCGCCTCGCGATCGCCGGCTTCCTCGTCGTCGGCGCGACGGCCCTCTGGCTGGCCGATCGGCTCGGACGCCGCGAGCGCGAGCTGAACGACGTCACGACGGGCACCGCGCTCGCGATTGGCTTCAGCCAGGCTCTCGCCCTCTTGCCCGGCATCAGCCGCTCGGGCGCCACGATCACCGCGGGCCTGGCGCTCGGGATGACGCGCGAGGCCGCCGCGCGCTTCAGCTTCCTGCTCGCCACGCCGATCACGCTCGGCGCCGGACTCTACGGCTCACGCCATCTCTTTGCCGAGGCCGATCGTCCGGGCGCCGAGTGGCTCGCCATCGGTGTCGGCTTCGTCGTCGCCGCGCTGTCGGGGCTCGTGGCGATCGGCTTCCTGCTGGCATGGTTGCGGCGGCGATCGGTCGCCATCTTCAGCCTCTACCGCATCGGCTTCGCCGCTGTCATCGTCCTGCTCGTCGCCATCGGCCATTGAGCGCGGGCCGAACGCCTTCGAGCCTTTGACTTCGGGAGGCCTCGCACCTACAATCTGGCGACCCACGGCACCTGCCGCGGGCGCCTGGCCCATCGGGTACGGCCAGCTTCAGGAGACGCCGCCACGGCGGGCGGGGCCTGGAGCGTTTTTTGTTATCGGAGCGACCGAGACATCAGCCCGTCACACCCCAGACGACGGGGACGCGCTCCCGCCGGAGCGCCGCAGAGGACGAGGGGAAGCGCCATGAACACGAAGCCTGTCTATCTCACTGCTGAGGGGCTCGAGAAGCTCAAGGCCGAGCTGCAGGAGCTCACCAGCGTTGATCGCCCGCGCGTCGCCGCCCGGATCCACGAGGCGAAGCTCGACGGCGACCTCAGCGAGAACGCGGAATACGAGGACGCGAAGCAGGAGCAGTCCTTCCTGGAGGGCCGTATCGCGACCCTCGAGCTCCAGCTGCGCAATGCGGCGGTCATCGAGAAGGGCAATGGCGACAGCGTCGGCATCGGCTCGAAGGTCGTCATCAAGGGCACGGACGGCGAGGAGACGCTGACGATCGTCGGATCCCCGGAGGCCGCCCCGCGCGACGGGCGCATCAGCAACGAGTCGCCGGTCGGCGCCGCGCTCATGGGCCTGAAGAAGGGCGACACGTTCACGGTCCAGGCGCCGTCGGGACCGATCGAGTACACGCTCGTTCGCATCGGCTAGACGGCCGTGTTCTGGGCTGACGAGCTCGCGGCGTCGGCCACCGGCCCCCAGGTCGTCAACGATTCGAAGACGCCGTCGGGGACGGTTCACGTCGGCAGCCTGCGCGGGCCGGTCGTCGTCGACACGATCGCACGAGCCCTGCGCGCCGCCGGCGTCCCGGTCGAGCTGCGCTACGGGGTCGACGACCTCGACCCGATGGACGCCCAGGCGCTCCTCACCCCCGACGCCATCGAGCGCTACATGGGCGTTCCGCTGTGCGCCGTCCCGGACCCGGCCGGCGATTGCCACCCGTCGTACGCGCGCCATTTCGCCGGCGTCTTCGTCGACACGTTCGACGGGCTCGGCATCCGCCCCGACGTCTACTACTGGATGAGCGAGATCTACGCGTCCGGCGAGATGGACCGATACCTGCGCACCGCCCTCGACGCGGCGGCGGTGATCCGAGACATCTATCGCCGCGTGGCGAACGTCAACCATCCCGACGAGTGGCATCCGGCCATGGTCGTGTGCGAGCGCTGCGGCCGGATCGGCACGACGATCGTCACCGGCTGGGACGGCGAGCTCGCGCGCTACGAGTGCCGCCCCGACCTCCGCGACTGGGCCGTCGGCTGCGGCCATGCCGGCGAGATCTCGCCCTTCGGCGGCCGCGCGAAGCTGCCGTACAACGTCGACTGGGCCGCGAAGTGGCATCTCTTCGGCGTCACGATCGAGCCTGCCGGGAAGGACCTCTCGACGAAGGGTGGCTCGCGCGACCGTTCCGACGCGATCGCGCGCGAGGTCTTCGGCATCGCGCCGCCGATGAACGTGCCGTACGAGTTTCTGAACATCGGCGGCAAGAAGATGTCGACCTCGAAGGGCCTCGGCGCATCGGCCCAGCGCATCACCGAGGTCATCCCGCCGGAGCAGCTGCGCACGCTCTTCCTGCGACCGAAGCCGAACACCGCGATCGAGTTCGACCCGGACGGGACCGATGCGATCCCGCGCCTCTTCGACGAGTCCGATCGCCTGGCCACAGCGACCGCGGGCCGCGAGGTGCGCGGCGAGCTGCCCGCCGACCACGATCGGCTCTTCGCCTTCAGCCTCGTCGATCCCGGCGCCGACGTCGCGGCCGAGGCCGCCGCCTATCGCCCGGCCTTCAGCCATCTCGCGATGCTCGAGCAGGTTCCTGGCGTCGATCTCGCCGAGCGCGTCAGCGCCGAGAAGGGCGGCGAGCTGACCGCGCGCGAGCTCGAGATCCTCGCCGAGCGCCGTGCCGCGGCGAGTGCCTGGCTCGAGGCGTACGCCCCGGAGCGCGCTCGCCTGGCTGTCCAGCGCGACGCCCTTCCGGACGCGATCGCCGAGGCCGATACCGACCAGCGCGCCTACCTCGGCGCCCTCGCGCCGGCGCTCGCGTCGCTCGGCACCTGGGACGGCGAGTCGGTGCAGTCCGCGATCTTCGCCACCGCAGCCGAGCGGGAGCTCCCGCCCGGGCGCGCCTTCGCGGCGCTCTATCTCGCCTTCCTCGGGCGGAGCTCGGGGCCGCGCGCCGGCTGGCTGCTCGCGGCGCTGGATCGAGGCTTCGTGCTCGACCGACTACGGGAGGCGGCGACATGAGCGTCGGACTGCAGCGGCTGCGCGACGAGCCGGACCTCCTCCGCCGCGCCGCGATCGACAAGGGCGAGGATCCGGCCGTCATCGACCGCGCCATCGAGCTCGACGGGAGCCGGCGCGCCCTCCTGGCCGAGGGCGACACGCTGAAGGCGGAGCGCAATGCCAGCTCGAAGCGGGTCGGGGAGGCGATTCGCGCCGGCGCGGACCCGAACGGCCCCGAGGTGGCGGAGCTGAAGGCGGCGTCGACCGGCGTCGCTGACCGGATCGGCGCCATCGACGACGAGCTCGGCACCGTTCAGGCCGAGCTCGACGACGCGATGCTGCGCATCCCGAACCCGGCCGATCCCGACGTCCCGGTCGGTGGCGAGGAGGCGAACGTCACGGTCCGCACCTGGGGCGATCCGCTGCCGCGCGAAGAGCGCAGCCCGCACTGGGAGGTCGCGGAGGCGCTCGGCATCATCGACAACGCGCGTGGGGCGAAGATCACCGGCTCCGGCTGGCCGGTCTACGTCGGCGATGGCTCGAACCTGCAGCGCGCGCTCATCAGCTGGTTCCTCGACGTCCACACCCGCGAGCACGGCATGACCGAGGTCTGGCCGCCGGTCCTCGTCAACGCCGACAGCGCGCGCGGCACGGGGCAGATCCCGGACAAGGAGGACCAGATGTACGCCGTCCCGCGTGACGACCTCTACCTCATCCCGACGGCGGAGGTCCCGGTCACGAACCTCCACCGCGACGAGGTCCTCGACGCCGATGCGCTCCCGATCCGCTACGCCGCCTACTCGGCGTCGTTCCGGCGCGAGGCCGGCGCCGCGGGCCGGGACACGCGCGGCATCCTGCGCGTCCACCAGTTCGACAAGGTCGAGCTCGTCAGCTTCGTGCGCCCCGACGAGTCGGAGGCGGAGCTCGAGCTGATGACGACCCATGCCGAGACGCTCCTCCAGCGCCTCGGGCTGGCCTATCGCGTCGTCCTCATGGCGACCCGCGAGATGGGGTTCGTCCAGGCGCGCAAGTACGACCTCGAGGTCTGGGCCCCCGGCGTCGAGCGATGGCTCGAGGTGAGCAGCGTGAGCAATTTCCGCGACTACCAGGCCCGCCGCATGTCGATCCGCCACCGGCCGAAGGCCGGCGCGAGCCCGGAGCTCGTCCACACCCTGAACGGCTCGGCGCTCGCCCTGCCACGCACCGTCGCGGCGCTCCTCGAGACGCACCAGCTGCCGGACGGCAGCGTCACGATCCCGGAGGTGCTGCGGCCGTCCTTCGGTGGCCGCGACCGCATCGGTCCTCGCGCCTGATCGCGCGATACCATAGCGAGCGCGTCGGAGGGGTGGCAGAGCGGACGAATGCAGCGGTCTTGAAAACCGCCGTGGCGAGAGCCACCGTGGGTTCGAATCCCACCCCCTCCGCCACCGGCGCAGATCACGCGCCGAGGCCCGGGACCTCGTGGTGCAGCCGGCAGCGCGCCTCGTACGTCTCGTCCCCCATCCCGCCGATGACGATGAGCGGCGAGTCCGCGCCGGCCGGCTCGCCGTCGATGAGCCGCTGCGTGCGCGTCGCGGGCTCGCCGCAGACCATGCAGATGGCGGTCAGCTTCGTCACCTGGTCGGCGAGGGCCAGGAGGCGCGGCATCGTGCCGAACGGGATGCCGCGGAAGTCACGGTCGAGGCCGGTCACGACGACCTGCTTGCCGAGCCGAGCGAGCCGCTCGACGACCTCGGGCAATCGCTCGTCGAAGAACTGGGCCTCCTCGACCGCCACGATGTCGATGTCGGCCGCTGCCACCTCGATCTCCGACGAGTCGTCGACGGTCACCGCGTGATGCTGGGCACCGGAGCGGGAGACGACGGTGACGCGATCGGTCCGGGTGTCGAGCCGCGGCTTGACGAGGAGCACCTGCCGTCCCGCGATCGAGAAGCGGCGCAGGAGGCGCAGCATCTCGTCGGTCTTGCCGCAGAACATGCAGCCGGCGATGACGTGGACCCAGCCATGCGTGTAGAACATCCGTCAGGCGCGGGTCACTCGCCGGCCACCGCGAGCGCTTCGCCCGAGGCGTCCATCTCGGCGGCCAGGGCCCCGCGCACCGTCTCAGCGGGCGGCGCCGTCCCGGTGAGCAGCTGGACGCTCGCGATCGTCGACTCGATGAACGCGGCATGCCCGTTCGACACCGTTCCGCCGCGCGCCTTCGCCTGCTCCATGAGGGGCGTCGAGGCCCGGTCGATGACGAGGTCGAGGACGTACCGATCGGCCGGCAGGAGCTCGGTCGGGATCGGTGAGTCGCTTCCGGCCGCGCCGATGCCGCTGGCGTTGACGAGGACCTCGGCGCGGGCCAGCTCGGCCTCGATGATCGCGTCGTGCCATGGACGCGCGCGCAGCTCCATGTGGCGCGCCGAACGGCTGAAGTGCGTCACGAGCGCCTCCGCCCGGTGCAGGTGACGGTTGAGGACGGCGACGTGCTGGAAGCGTGAGCCGATGAGGACCGCGACGACCGCGCGCGCCGCACCACCGGCGCCGAGGACGACCGCGTTGCGCGGCCACTTGCCCTTGACGCGCGGCAGGATCGCGGTCAGACCGGCCCGGATGCCGTCCGCCTCGGTGTTGTAGCCGCGCAGCCGTCCATCGACGCGCACGAAGACGTTGACCGCGCCGCCCAGCCGCGCGTCGTCCGACAGCGCGTCGGAGAGCGGGGGAGCCTTCTCCTTGTGCGGCGACGCGATGAGGGCACCGGCGAACGCATCGTCGCCGCGAACCTCGGCGAGCGCATCGGCCAGCTGGTGCGGGCGTCGCTCCCAGGACTCGATCCGGATCTCGCTTCCGACCTCGACCAGCACCGCCTGCAGGACGCTCTCGAGCGCCGATGGGAACGGCGGAAGACCGATGATCGGGAGGCGGGTTGCAGGCATAACGGGCACGCTTCGGAGCTACGGGTGAGGACTGGCAACCCAGGACCGCGATGCGTCCGGGGCGAGGCTCCATGCTATCATCGGCCGCGATCGCGGAGAGGTCGCATAGTGGCCTAGTGCGGCGGTTTGCTAAACCGTTGAAGGGGGTAAACCTCTTCCGAGGGTTCGAATCCCTCCCTCTCCGCCACGGGTGCCCGTAGCTCAGTGGATAGAGCGTTAGGTTGCGGACCTAAAGGTCGGAGGTTCGAGTCCTCTCGGGCACGCCACTCGCCCCTTCATGGGCACGGCCACGTTCTCAGTAGCGCGAGCGTGATGCCGGTGCGCGGCGTGTTCGGTCGAAGACGACGCAGGCTCATCCTAGGCTCGCGCGCCTTCGTCTTCTGGCCCGAGCATCTGGTCGAGGTGGTAGTCCCATCCCTCATGGGCGAACTCCGGGACGGACATGAGCATGTCACGCCAGTCCGTCTGGGCGAGCACGGCGGCCTCGAGCAGGCGATCCACATCGCCGACGGCATGAGCCAGCATGGCTGCGTGCACGCGCTCCCTTGTGCCGGCATCGTCTGCTTGCGGGCGCATCGTCTGAAGGATGTCCATCACGTCGCCGAACTGATGTGGAAACGTTCGCATGACGTGACGCTCGATGCGTGCCGAGATGCTGTGGGACTCTGGCATCTGGAGGAGTAGAGCGCCGGACCGTGGCGGGGTCAAGCCCGAGCACGCCACTCCCGAACACGAACGAACGGGGCTTCAGCCGAGCCATCCGTCAGGTTGCCGTGGGCCGACGTGTGATCCATGCTCGACTCCGGGTCCTTGCGCGCGGTCGCCAGACCGTGATGAGCAAGACCGGAGATTGCCATGACACAACTGAAGATCGATACAACCGACGACCGCCACCGCGGGCAAGCGAATGGGCGGTCGTTCCCATGGGTTTCCCCATCGCGGGGCATCTCGGTGCCCTCGACGCTGATGAGCGGCGGCGGCAGTACCCGCCTATGAGCTCATCCAGGTTGCCTCAAACGGCACGAGCCAGTAGCTCACGAGCGGACGCCCTCGCCCGCCTGGCGCGAGCCGCGCTTGGGTTGCCATCCGCGCAGGAGCGGCGGGCAGAGCCCGAGCCGGTCGACCGGTCGCTCACGGTCCGCGAGCAATCGCTGTTTCGAGCCTCGACACGCCGGGCGCTCCGCGCGGCGACGCTACTCGGCGGGTTCACGATGACCGCCCTCGCGCCACCCCTGGCCATCGGCATGGTGCTCCTGGTCCCGGAGCGGCAGCTCCTGCTGTTCGCGATCTTCGGGACCGAAGCCCTATTCACCCTCGGCATGACTGTCCTCGCCCTCGGGCGCTGGCGGCTGCCGCCGCTCCCGCTCACATTCGTCCTTTCCCTTTCGCTCACCGTGCAGATGTCCTGCCTGCTCGCGTTCGTCCCGGAGATCCGGACGCCGTCGCTCATGCTCCTCGCGGTGCTCCCATCGGCGGTCGCTCTGTTCGCGCCATGGGGCGTCACGGTCCAGGCCGGCTGGCTGCTGGCGGGAACCCCGGTCGTCGCCGTCGCCACCGTGGCCTCCGCTCGTGGCGCCGTGGAGGGTGAGTGGATGAGCGCCGGGCTCGTGCTTGCCATCTCGAGCCTCGTGAGTCTCGCTGGCTCCTTCGGAACCGCCCGCGTGCGAAGGAGAGCGTTCGAGCACCGGATGGAGGCGCGCAGCGCTCATCTCGCGACTGTCGCTCGCGAGGTGGAGTTGGAGCGCCTCAACGGCGTGCTGGCTCTGGCGACGCGAACGGATCCCCTGACTGGGCTCGGAAACCGGCGGCGGCTGGACGAGGAGCTCACTGCGGCGGCAGCCCGGGCGATCCGCTACGACAGCCATTGCGCGATCGCGCTGCTCGACCTCGATGCATTCAAGACGTACAACGACGCCCTCGGACATGTCACCGGCGACGCTGCCCTCCGGGCCGTCGCGGCAGCCCTGATGGCCACCGTGCGCGCGACCGACAAGGTCTGCCGCTTCGGCGG
>CAZKFP010000083.1:0-19985 GCA_964552085.1 uncultured Steroidobacteraceae bacterium | reverse complement strand
GCCCCGGCCCCGGCCCCCGCACCGGCGCCCGCAGCCGCGCCGGCGGCGGCGATCCATGTCGTGCGGCGCGGCGAGAACCTGACCACGATCGCGCGTCACTACGGCGTCAGCGTGGCGGCCATCGTCGCCGCCAACGCGATCGCCAACCCGAGTCGCATCTACGGCGGCCAGCAGCTGACGATTCCCGGCAGCACGCCGGCCGCGGTGGCCCCGGCCCCCGCAGCCGCGCCCGCGATGCCCGCATCGATGGCAGCCCTCGTCGCGAGCCGTGATGCGGTCCGGCAGGTCATCGTCGAGGAGGCTGCCCACTACGGCGTGCCGGCGTCGTTCGCGCTCGCCGTCGCCTGGCAGGAGTCGGGGTGGCGCCAGAACGTTGTCAGCTACGCCGGGGCGATCGGCGTCATGCAGCTGATGCCCGCGACGGCCGCGTGGGTCGGCGAGACGATGCTCGGCGCGCCGGTCAATCCACACGACACGCGCGAGAACGTCCGTGCCGGCGTCCGTCTGCTCGCTCACTACCTGGCGAGGTACGCCGGCAACCGCGACCTCGTCCTGGCGGCCTACTACCAGGGCCAGACGGCAGCGGACCGCCACGGCGTCTACGCGGTCAGCCGCGCGTACGTCGCCTCCATTACCGCGCTCAATCGCCTCTTCGGGGGCTGATTGACGTCAGCCGATGCCCGGGATTCGGGCGAGGCGCCAGCGGCCGGGCTGCCCGGGCGCCGGCTCGGCGGTGACGAGGTCGACGCGCAGGCCGCGGTGTGGCTCACCCGACGAGCGGGCGACGCTCGAGAGCGTCCGCCGCAGGCGCTCGACACGCCGCCGATCAACGGTCATGGCCGCGGTCCCCGCGCGCTCGGAGCGGCGGGCTCGCACCTCGATCGCCACGAGGATGCCGTCGCGATCGAGCGCGACGAGGTCCGTCTCGCCACCGTCCGCCGAACGCTGACGGCGCGCGACGACTCGCCAGCCGGTCGCGTCGAGCCACCGCGCCGTCGCCTCCTCGGCCGCCAGGCCGAGGACGTGTCGCGGGTCGCTCATCGGTGGATGATCGCAGGTGCGGGTGCATCGGCCGCTTATCGGAGCCTTACCGGGTCACGCCGGGGTGAGGAGCTCCTCGATCCGCCCGGTGCCGGGCAGCTCCAGCTCGAGCTGCTCCCCCACCGCGATCGCCCGGACGCGGGCGAACGAGCGGCGGTGGAACGGCGTGATGCCGTGCTCCGCGATCCCCCTGCGGTGCGTGAGCGTCGCGTAGCCGGCGTTGTGCTCCCAGCCGTAGTGCGGGTGACGCGCGGCGAGGCGATCCATGAGGCGATCGCGCACGACCTTGGCGACGATCGACGCAGCTGCGATCGAGTAGCAATGCGCGTCGCCGCGCACCATGGCGGTGTACGCCCCCACGTGCTCCTCGAGCCGATGGACGCGCAGCCCGTCGATGAGGACGTGCTCCCGACCCTCGATCCGGCAGATGGCGCGGCGCATCGCCAGGTTCGTCGCGTGGTAGATGTTCAGCCGGTCGATCTCGGCGACGCTGGCCGCACCGATGCCGACGGCGACCGCGTGGCGCAGGATGAGCGGGTAGAGCCGCTCACGCTGCGCGCGCGAGAGCATCTTCGAATCGCGCACGCCGGGGATCCTGCGGGCGAAGGGGGGCATCGCCACGGCTGCGGCGAGGACCGGTCCACTGAGACAGGCCACGCCGACGGCATCGGCGCCGACGACGAGCGTGGCACCGGCGGCCCAGTGCGCGCGCTCGACGCGCGTGGATGGCTTGACGATGCGTCCCGGACGCCTGCGGACCGTCACGGCTCCCAGTCTATCGAGCCGGCGGCCGCGTGACGGTCAGTTGGTGCGACGCTCCCGAAGCGTGGCGGACTTGCCGATCCGGTTGCGCAGGAAGTAGAGCTGCGCCCGTCGGGCGACGCCGTGACGCACGACCTCGATCTTCTCGATGCGCGGCGCGTGCAGCATGAACGTGCGCTCCACCCCGACGCCGCTCGCGATGCGCCGGACGGTGATGGCCCGGTTCAAGCCGCCGCCGCGCATCCGCATGACCGTGCCCTCGAAGACCTGGATCCGCTCGCGGGCGCCCTCGACCACCTTCACCGACACCCGAACCGTGTCGCCGGGGGCGATCTCCGGAACGTCGGTGCGGAGCTGCTCGCGCTCGAGCTCCTTGATGGCGTTCATCGAGAGTGACCTCGTTCTCGCGGCGTTGCCGCGGTTGATCAATGTGACATACGAACGCGACCGCGCATGCGGCCGCGACCGGCGGAGTATATCGCGCCGCCATCTGCCGGGCAACCGACCCTCTATAGGCCCCCCATTCCCCCGCTCTCGCCTCCGCGCAGCTCCTCCAGGACGCGGCGGTCGTCGTCCGACAGTGGCGCGGCCTCGAGCAGGTCCGGCCGCCGCTCGAGGGTGCGGCGCAGGGCCTCGCGTCGACGCCAGCGGTCGACCTCGCCGTGGTTGCCCGACAGCAGGACAGGGGGCACGCGCAGCTCGCGAAACGACTCCGGCCGCGTGTACTGCGGGTGCTCGAGCAGGCCGTCGGCGAACGAATCCCCGGTATGCGACGCCTCCTGGATCGCGCCGGGCAGGAGCCGGACCACCGTGTCGATGAGGACGAGCGCTGGCAGCTCTCCACCGGTGAGGACGTAGTCGCCGATGCTGACCTCGCGGTCGACGAGCGTCCGGATGCGCTCATCGATCCCCTCGTAGCGCCCGCAGACGAGCGCGAGATGCGGGAGCAGAGCGAGGTCCCGGGCCACCGCGTCGGTCAGTCGCTCGCCAGCCGGGTCGAGCAGGATGACGTGGGCGCCAGCGTCGCGCAGCGGCTCAATGGCGGCGAAGAGCGGCTCTGGACGCATGATCATCCCGGCTCCGCCGCCGTACGGCTCGTCGTCCACCGACCGGTGCCGCCCGAGGCCGTGCTCACGCAGGTCGTGGACGCCGAACGTCGCCACGCCCTGCTCGACGGCGCGGCCCATGATCGAAGTCCGCAGCGGGAGCTCGAACAGCTCCGGGAAGATCGTCACGACATCGATCCGCATCACCGGACCTCTTCCGACTCGTCGGCGGCGACGACGATGAGCCCGGCATCGAGGTCGATGCGCAGGACGACCTCGCGCAGCGCCGGGACAAGCCGCTCCCCCGCGTCGCCGACGACGCGGTAGACCTCGTTGCCGCCGGTGCGAAAGACCTCCACGAGCTCACCGATGCGCTTCCCGTTGGGTTCCTCGACGCGCAGGCCGACGAGGTCGCCCCAGTAGTACGAGCCTTCCTCGAGCTCGCGCGCAGGCGCCTCGAGATAGCGGCCGATGAGCGCCTCCGCCGCCTCGCGCGAGTCGACGCCCTCGAGGTAGATGACCGGTACGCGGCCGCCCAGCTCAACGCGCTCGATCCGCATCGGCCCGGCGTCGCCCTCCGGCCAGACCTCCGCGCCGGGCGCCAGCCGGTCGGGCCAGTCGGTGAGCAGCTCGACCCGAACGCCTCCCTTCAGCCCCTTCGGGCCGAGGATGCGCGCGATCGCGAGGCGGCGATCAGTCGGCGTCGGAGACGATCTCGAGCTCGACGTGGCGCCCGTCCCGGGTGGCCATCACGCGCAGCAGGCTGCGGAGCGCATTGGCGATCCTTCCATCGCGCCCGATGACCCGGCCCATGTCCTCCTGGTCGACGGCGAGCGTGAGCAGGGTCCCGTCCGCATCGTCTTCGACCTCGACCTGGACGGCATCCGGCTTCTCGACGAGCGCGCGCGCGACGTACTCGAGGAACTCCTTCATGCCTCGGCCTTCTCGGCGTCGTCGGCGGCACTCTCGCCCGCGGGGGCTTCCTCGATGGCCGCGGCCCCGTTCGCCTCGTCCGCCGCGGCCGGCTCGTCGGCGGCGGTGGTCGCCGCCGGTGCCTCTTCGGCGGTGGCATCGGTGCTCTCGCTCGACGACGCGTCGTCGGTGGCCGGCGTCTCGACCGGCTCGTCGGCGACGACCGGGCTGGCCGCGGCCGCCGGTGCCTCCTCAGCTGGAGCCTCGGCCCGGGCCTTCGCCTTCGCGGCGGCCTTGCTCGATGCCTTCGGCTTCGTGGCGCGGGTCGCGCGCCGCGGCTTCTCGACCTCGGTACCGGACGCGGCAGCGGCCGTCTCGCGCTCGTGCTGGCGGATGAGCTTCGCCACCGTCTCAGACGGCTGCGCGCCCTTGCCGATCCACGCCTGGATCCGGGCCGTCTCGAGGCGCACGGTGGCCGGCTCGGTCAGCGGATCGTAGAAGCCGAGGATCTCGAGCGCGCGGCCGTCGCGTGAACGGCGCTTTTCGATGGCGACGACGCGGTACGCGGGGCGCTTCGTGGCCCCGACGCGCGTCAGCCGGATTGCTACTGCCAAGTGATGCGTACCTCTGTGTGGATTTCGAAGTGTGGCTCAATCGCGCTCACGGCTCGTCGACCATCAGCACGAGGTGGAATTCAACTCGATCGTCGCGCGTCGGAGCCGTCAGTGCGAAGGCTCCGATCTGCGAAAGGATATCGTGCATGTCCGGCGAGAGCTGAAGCTCGTCCCCGGCGAGCGCCGTCAGGGCGCCGATGTCGACGTACACCTCGGTCCCGCCTCGGGTGCCGGCGACGGCGAACGTGCGCTGGTAGCTCTCGTCGTCGGCGAGTGCGGTGCCGGTCGCATGGGCCTCGACCGCTGCCATCACGTCGTCCGGCCCGAAAGCGAGGATCACGACCCCGTCGACCAGGGCGTATGACACGTCGCCGATCTCGGGCAGGGCCATCGTCGTCACTTCGGTGCCGTCGACGTCCTCGACCGACACGTCGGCCCCGCTCGCGGTGAGCCCGTCTGCGATGCGCCCGAGCGCCGCGGCGGCCTCGGCCGCGTCAGCGGGCCTGAGGAGCAGCTGGCCCGACGGCAGCTGACCGTCGAAGCCACTGAGCGCGACGGCGACCTCGCGGTCGAGAAGGGGCAGGACGTCGGCGTCGAGGTCGATCCCGAGGCCGAATGCCGCGAGCAGCCGGAACGTCTGAAGCGTGTCCGCGATCTCCTCACCCTCCGACGACGCCCCGAGTGCCGTCTCTGCATTCTCGAGTCCCTGCCGAACGCCGAACACGATGAGTTCGGCCAGCGTGCCCTGCGGCATCCAGCCGACGAGGTTGCTCGGCTCCGCGCCGAGCAGGACGCCGTCGACGGTCGGGGGCGGCTCCGCGGGGTCGAACGGGGCGCTGCCGGAGACGCGCAGGCCATCCCGCTCCGCGACGAGGACGGCGCTCGCCGTGGTGAACGTCCCGTACTCGTCCGGAACGTCGGTCGAGGCGGCGATCCCGGCTAGGTCGACGAACATGGAGGCGAGGTGATCTGCGGGCACGCCGTCCATCGTGTCGCGGAAGTCCTCCTCGCCGGCGAGGGAGGGATCGCCCATGCTCGTGTCGACGACGGCGCGCAGCGCGTCCGCACTCATGCCGATGACGAGCATCTCGCCGACGAGCCCGTATGCGCCCTCCTCGCCCACCTGCAGCTCCACGCCGCGGTACGTCTCGCCCGTGAACGACGCGCTGCCCTCCTCCGCCATCTCGACGATGAACGCCTCCGCGGCTTCGGGGTCACGGACTTCGGCGATGACGACCGCCTCGACCTCGGCAGGGTCTTCGGCGCCCTGCCAGCCGGCGACGGCCACCTGGTCGCCGAGCCACGGCTTGACCTGCGCGCGGTAGTCGATCCCCGTCCCGCTCAGCAGGTTCTGCACGATCTGGTCGACCTTCTCGTCGAGTGATGCCTCGTCAGCAAAGCCGGGCAACCTGCCGATGAGCGCGGAGAGATTCATCTGCTGGCCGGTCGAGGGCTGGAGATAGACGTTCACATAGACGACCGTGCTCGCCGGCGCGAGTGTCGCGGCCCGATCGATCGACGCCCCGAAGAGGAGGAGGTAGCCCCCGACGAACGCGGCGCCGGTCAGGCCGATGAGCGAGACGAGGGCGATGACGAGGCGATGCATCGTCAGCGCCCCAGCAGCGCGCCGAGGCCGCCGCCCAGGCGCGGCATCTTGCCGCCGGAGAACATCTTCATCATCTTCTGCATCTCGACGAACTGCTTGAGCAGGCGGTTGACCTCGGCGGTCGAGGTGCCGCTGCCGAGCGCGATCCGGCGCCGGCGGCTGGCCTTGATCAGCTCCGGGCGGCGTCGCTCCTCGGCCGTCATCGAGTCGATGATCGCCTCGATCCGCTTCATCTGGCCCGAGTCGATCGCCTCCTGCGCGGCACCCGCCATGTCCCCCGCGCCGGGCAGCATGCCGACGAGCTGGCCGAGCGGCCCCATCTTCTTGAGCTGGTCGAGCTGGTTGCGGAAGTCCTCGAGCGTGAAGCGGTTGTCCATCAGACGCTGGGCGGCACGCTCGGCCTCGGCCTGGTCGACGTTCTCCTGCACGCGCTCGACGAAGCTGAGGATGTCGCCCATGCCCAGGATGCGCTGCGCGAGCCGATCGGGATGGAACGGCTCGAGGCCATCGGTCCGCTCACCGGTGCCCAGGAAGGCCACCGGCAGGCCGGTCGCCGAGCGGATGCTGAGCGCGGCACCGCCACGCGCGTCGCCATCCATCTTCGTCAGGACGAGGCCGGTGATCGGCAGCTTGGCGTGAAAGGCCTCGGCGACGCGCACCGACTCCTGGCCGGTCATGGCGTCGACGACGAGGAGCGTCTCGGTCGGCATCACCGCCCCGGAGATGCGCACGAGCTCGTCCATCATCGCCTCGTCGACATGGAGCCGCCCGGCCGTGTCGAGGATCATGACGTCGATGCCACGCTGGCGGGCGACCTCGAGCCCGGAGCGGGCGACCTCGAGGGCCGGCGTCCCGACCGGGCGGGTGTGGACCTCGGCGCCGATCTGGTCACCGAGCTGCACGAGCTGGTCGACCGCGGCCGGGCGGTAGACGTCGGCCGCTACGAGAAGGGGCTTCTTGCCCTCCTTGCGCAGCCGGAGGGCAAGCTTCGCGGCGGTCGTCGTCTTCCCGGAGCCCTGCAGTCCGACCATCATCACGGTCGAAGGCTTGGCGTCGATCCGGAGCTGGTGGCGCTCGCCGCCGAGGACGGCGACGAGCTCGTCGTGCACGATCTTGACGATCTGCTGGCCGGGATTGAGGCCACTGAGCAGGTCGGCATCGACCGCGCGCTCCCGGACGCGGGCCACGAAGTCCTTGACGACCTTGAAGTTGACGTCGGCCTCGAGCAGGGCGAGACGGATCTCGCGCAGGGCGAGGTCGAGGTCGGCCTCGGTGATGCGCGCCTTGCCACGGAGACGCTCGGCGATGCCCTGCAGGCGCGCGGAGAGGGATTCGAACATGAATGAACCGATACGGGATCAGGAACCGGCGCGACGCGCCGGGGAAGCGGCTGCCCATTCTACGGCCCGGCGCCTTCGCGGGCAACGAAGCTACTCGGCGAAGAGCCACTCGATGAAGGCGTCGGCGTCGAACGGGGCGAGCGCATCGATCTCCTCCCCCACGCCCACGAACAGGATCGGGACGCCGAGCCGATCGGCGGCGGCCAGCGCGACGCCGCCCTTGGCGCTGCCATCGAGCTTCGTCAGGACGATGCCGGTCACGCCCGCCTCCCGGCTGAACGCCTCGGCCTGGGCCAAACCGTTCTGACCTGTCGTCGCGTCCAGGACGAGGAGCACGTGCCTCGGCTGGCCCGGCAGGCGCCGCTCGATGACGCGTCGGATCTTCGCCAGCTCGTCCATGAGCTGCTGCTTGTTCTGCAGGCGCCCCGCCGTGTCGACGAGGACGGCGTCGAGGCCGCGCGACTCGGCCGCGGCGACCGCGTCGAAGGCGACGGCTCCGGGATCGGCGCCGGCGCGCTGGGCGACGACCGGGACGTCGATCTGCTCACCCCAGATGCGCAGCTGCTCCACCGCGGCCGCGCGGAACGTGTCGGCGGCGGCGAGGACGACGGAACGTCCCTCGGCCTTGAGCCGCGCGGCGAGCTTCGCGATCGTCGTCGTCTTGCCGGTGCCGTTAACGCCGACGAAGAGGATGACCGATGGCGCGGCGCCGAGCTCGAACCGGCCCGAGCCGACCCGGACGAGCCGGTCGCGGATCTCGGTCGCGAGTGCCAGGCGCGCGTCTTCGCCGCTCTGGCCGCGGTCGCGGCCGAAACGCGCCTTCGCCGCGTCAACGAGCTCGAGTGTCGCGCTCGCGCCGACGTCCGCGGCGATGAGCGCCTCCTCCACCTCGTCCCATGTGGCGTCGGTCGCCGGCGTTCCCGCCCCGAGGATCGAGCGCAGGCGCGCGCCGAGGCCCGACGGCCGGGCGCGCAGTCCCATGCCGCTCGGCCCGCGCGCCGGTCGCGAGACCGTCATCGGCGGAGGCGCATCGGGCTCGGCGACGACCTCTTCGCGGCGGCGCCGGAACATCAGGCGCTGACCTCGGCGGGCAGGTCGGCGAGGCGCAGCGAGAGGACACGGCTGACGGCGGCATCGGTCATCGTCACCCCGTAAATCGTGTCGGCCACCTCGATCGTCGCGCGGTTGTGCGTGATGACGACGAAGTCGATCGACTCGGCCAGCCGGCGCAGCGCCTCCGCAAAGCGGCCGATGTTCGCCTCGTCCAGCGCGGCGTCGACCTCGTCGAGGATGCAGAACGGCACGGGGTTCACGGTCAGCATGGCGAAGAGCAGGGCGACGCCTGTCAGGGCGCGCTCGCCGCCGGAGAGCATCGCCAGACGCTGGAGCCGCTTGCCCGGGGGACGCACGACGATCTCGATGCCGCCGGGCGCGTCGCCATCGGCCTCGTCAGCCATTTGCAGCGACGCCGAACCGCCGGCGAACAGGAGCTGGCAGTACTCGTCGAACTTCTCGCCGATGGCGCGGAAGGCGGCATCGAACTGCTCGTTGATCTCGACGTCGAGCGTGGCGATCAGCTCCTCGGTCGAGCCGATCGCGGCGCGAAGGTCGTCGTCCTGGGAGGTCATCTCCCCGAGGCGCCCCGCCACCTCGGCGTGCTCCTCGACGGCGAACGGATTGACCGATCCGATCTGCGAGAGCACCCGTCGCACCCGTCGCATCTCGGCCTCGAGCTCGTCGTCTCCGAGCGCGTCGATCTCGTCGACCGGCGCCTCGGCGTCCGTCTCCGGCAGCCCCTCCAGGGCGAGCTCGCGCTCCCGGGCCAGCGCCGAGAGCGACTCGTCGCGACGCGAGGCCTCGATCGCCGTCGACTGGGCCTGTCGCTCGAGATCGATGACCCTCGAACCGACGTCGGCGACACCACGCTCGAGCTCGAGCAGCTCGCTCCGGCGCGCTTTGCGTTCCGCCTCGGCACGTGCCTGCGTCGCCGCGGCATGCCGATCGGCCTCGCGCGCCAGGTGGCTCTCCCCCGCCGTCGCCTCCTGCTCCGTCGTCAGCTGGGCGAGCGCGGCGCGGCGCTCGGGCAGGACGGCCGTCAGCTGCGCCGCGCGCGCCTCGTGCCGCCCTCGGTCGCGTCGTCGGCCCGCGGTGCGTGTCTCGAGCGCCTCGGCCGCGTGGCGCGTCGCATTCCAGGCCTCGCGCGCCTCGTCCCGCCTCCGCGCCAGGGCGTCGCGGCGGGACCTGGCCCGATCGGCCACCGCCTGGAGCTCGTGCAGCGCAAGCGGCAGGTCGTCACCGCCGACGGCGGCGCCGGCCTGGGCGCCGGGGCCGAGCGCACCGATCTCCGCCTCGCTCTGCGAGACGCGCTCCGCCTGGCGGGCGACAGCCGCCTCCCCCGCGTCGGCCTCCTCCCGTGCTCGCCGCTCGGCCCGCTCCGCCTCGTCAGCCTCCTCCCGTACGGCGAGGTGACGGTCACGCGCCACGCGCAGCCGCTCCGTGGCGTCGTGGGCGAGGGCCTGGGCGCCGGTCGCCTCGCCCTCCATGTCGCGCACCGCGTCGGACAGCTCGCGCCGACGGGCGTGGGCGCGAGCCGCCGCGCCGCCGGGTGGATCGGCCCGGCCGCGAAGCACAAGCCCGCGCGCGTCCCCGAGGTCGCCGCTGGCTGTGACGGCGCACCAGCCGGGCGGCAGATTACGCCACCCGGCGAGCAGGGCCTCGATGTCCGGCGCCACGACGGCACGCTGAAAGGCGAGCGGCGCGTCCGGCGCGACCATCCACTCGGCGAGCGTCCGCTCGCCGCCGACCGCCGCCATGGCCGCCTCGCGACCGCCGGCATCGGCGCCGTCCGCGGCCGAGAGGAGCCGAGCGGCCCCCTTCGCGTCGGGCAGCTGGGCGCTCGGGTCGGCCTCGCTCCACAGCAGGGCACCCTCGAGCTCGCCACCGACGACGGCCTCGACGGCGGCCCACGCCGCTTCGGGCGCCTTGATGCTATCGAGCAGCGTCGACCATCCGGCCCCCGCGAGGCGCCGAACGAGCCGGCTGCCGGCATCGTGCGGCTCCTCGACGGCGGCGAGCTCCGCCCGGGTGGCCCGCAGGCGCTCCGTCAGTTCGACGAGGCGTTGTCGAGTCGCGTCGGCATCCGCCTGGGCCTCGTCACGCTCTAGCTCGGCGCTCTCGAACCGAGCGTTCGTCGCGGCCAGCGCACGCGCCGCCTCGTCCAGGCGCGCGCAGCCCTGCTCGTGCGCCCGACGCGCCTCCGCAAGCGCCTCCCGGGCACGCTCGAGCTCGCCGAGCGCCTGCTCCTCGCGCACGCGGAGCCGCATCGCCTCCTCTGAGGCGCGGGCGGCGAGCGCGATTCGATCGCTCTCTCGGGCACGGAGGGCCGAGTGCGCCTCTTCCGCGGCCAGCAGCTCCTCGTCGGCCGCGGCGAGCTCGGCCACGGCGGCGCGCCAGGCATCCTCCGCCGCGGCGGCTGCCGAGAGCGCCGGGGCCACCTCGGCCGCCGCGTCGTCATCGGTCGCAGCGAGCGCTCCCTCCACCTCCACGAGCTCGGCGCGCTCACGCTCGAGCGCCGCGGACAGCTCGCCGAGTCGGGCATCGATCGCCTCGAGGCGGCCCTCGGCGCGGATGACCGCCTCGCGGGTCGTCTCGCGCGCCCGTGCCGCCTCGCGGGCCGCCTCCTCCGCCTGCCAGTACCGCTCCTCCGCCGCGCCCGTCTCGAGGCGGCCCGCCTCCTGCGAATCGCGGAACGCGACGAGCGCGGCCTCCGCTGCCGCAGACGCGCGTCGCGCCTCACCGCGCGCCGCGCGGGCCGCCTGCTCGCGACGCCGGTGTGATGCGAGGACGAGGCCCCGGGCGCGGGCGCCGAGCGTGTCGTGCTGCTGCTGATGCTCCGCCTGCAGGGCGAGTCGCCGAACCTGGGGCTTGAGCTCGGCGATCAGGTCGCTGACCCGGGTCAGGTTGTCGCGCGCCTTCGCCAGCCGGCTTGACGCCTCGTTCCGTCGAACCTGCAGGCCCTTCACCCCGGCAGCTTCCTCGAATAGCTGGCGCCGCTCCTCCGGCCGCAGCGAGAGAGCAGCATCAACGGTCCCCTGCCCGACGACGACGAGCTCGTTCGCGCCGAGCCGCCCCGAGCCGAGCAGATCGACAACGTCGCGGAGCCGCGCACGTGCGCCGTTGATGAGGTACTCGCTCTCTCCGGACCGATAGGCGCGGCGGCCGATCGAGACCTCCGCGAAGTCGATCGGCAGCCAGCCGTCGGCGTTGTCGAGGGTGAGCACGACCTCGGCCATGCCCTGCGCCTTGCGCTGGTCGGAACCGGCGAAGATGACGTCGTCGGCGCGGCGCGTGCGCAGGGAGCGGTTCGACTGCTCGCCGAGCACCCAGCGCACGGCATCGGCCATGTTGCTCTTTCCCGATCCGTTCGGACCGATGACCGCGTTCACGCCCGGCTCGAAGACGAAGCGCGTCTGGTCGGCGAAGGACTTGAAGCCGTGGACGCGGAGCTCCCTGAGACGGCTCACGCGGCACCCGGCACGTTCGGCGACTGCGGGATGAGTGTCGCGAGTGCCGCCTCGGCGGCCACCTCCTCGGCACGCTGGCGGCTCGACCCCGACCCGCTCGCGACGCTTCGCCCGTCGACCATGACGGTGACGCGGAACTCCTGCTCGTGCGGTCGGCCGGTCGTTCCTGTCAGCTGGTAGACCGGCTTCATCGCGTGGTGGCGCTGGGTCCACTCCTGGAGGCGGGACTTCGCCGACTTCGGAGGGCCCTCGATCTCGGCCAGCGCGTCGAGCTCTGGCTCGAACAGGGCGGCCAGCACCCGCTCCGCCCGCTCGCTGCCCTCGCTCAGCGAGAGCGCGCCGGCGAGCGCCTCGAAGGAGCCGGCGAGCACGGAGGGACGCGTGGCGCCGCCGGCGTCCGCCTCGCCTCGGCCGAGCAGCAGGTAGCGGTCGAGACCGAGCGAGAGGGCCATGGCGGCGAGGGCGTCGCGGTTCACGACGGCCGCGCGGCGGGCGGTCAGGAAGCCCTCGTCCTCGTCAGGGTATCGGTCGTAGAGGAGGCGGCTCACAACGATGCCGATGACGGCGTCGCCGTAGAACTCGAGACGCTCGTTGTGGCCGACGACAGAGCTGGGATTCTCGTTGAAGTACGAGCTGTGAACGAACGCCTGGCGGATCAGCTCCGGTTCCCGCGGGACGATTCCGAGCCGTTCACCCAGCTCGTCCAGGGACCGAGCATCCATGAACGCATCCGTCTACTGCTGGTGCTCCTCGATGAACTCGACGGCGTCGGAGACCTTCTGGATTCGCTCGGCGTCCTCATCCGAGATCTCCATTCCGAACTCCTCTTCCAGGCTCATGATGAGCTCGACCAGGTCGAGGGAATCGGCATTAAGGTCCTCGACGAACGAGGCCTGGGGCGTGACCTCTTCCTCGTCGACGCCGAGCTGCTCGACGATGATCTTCTTGAGTCGTTCGAACGTGGTGCCGTCTGTCAAGTGTACAGGCTCCTCCACCCGATCTGGAAACGCTTCCTAGCACGCCGTGGACGAGGCGACGCGCAGCGTCTCCGGCGTAGATCCTGGCGAGGGATACGGCATCGCGCATCGTCTCCCCGCTCGGGGTCGCGGCGGAGTATAGCACCTCGTACAGGGCGCTCCGGAGGATCGTCCGCTCGACGCGACCGAGCTCGGTGACGGGGATGAGCGGCGCCTCGACGGCGATCCGCGCGTCGAGATTGACCCGATGCTCACCCACGCCGTCGACGATGGCCGAGGCGTGGTCGCGTACCGCATCCGGGACGGCGCGCTCCGTCGCCAGGCGCTCGAGCGCGGCGGGCGCGCTGCCGGGCCGGAACTCGGCCTCGAAGAGCGCCAGGAGCGCCAGGCGTCGGGCGAGGAGCCCGGCCGCGGCCCGTGGCCGGGCCCGGCGCGATGGAGCCGTCACGGGGCTCGTGCCCGGTCGCGGTGCAGGCGCGCTGCGATCCGAGAGCGGACGCCGCGATGCGCCAACGCCGGGTGCTCGCGTGTCCACTGGGCGATGAGCTCGGGGACGCGTGCGTGTGCCGACTCCGAGCCGACGCGGATCGCGTTCTCGATCATCCGCGCCTTTCCGCGGCCGTGGGTCACGATGCTCACGCCCTTCACGCCGAGCAGCGGCGCGCCGCCGTAGCGCTCGTAGTCGAATCGCGCCTTCATCCGGTCGAATCCCGGCCGCAGGGCGAGCAGCGCGAGCGGCGCGATCGGTCCCTGCTGGAGGTCTTCGCGCAGGGCACGGAAGATGAAGCTCGTGAGGCCCTCGAAGAGCTTGATGACGACGTTGCCGACGAAGCCGTCGCAGACGACGACGTCGGCCCGATGGCCGATGATGTCGTGGGCCTCGACGTTGCCGACGAAGTGCAGGTCGGCTGCCGCCAGCTTCTCGTGCGCCTCCCGCGCCAGGGTATCCCCCTTCTCGACCTCCTCGCCGATGTTCAGCAGCCCCACCCGCGGGTTCTCCACGTGGAGGACGTGCTCCGCAAAGATCGCGCCCATCGCGGCGAACTGGACGAGGTGCTCCGCGTCGGAATCGACGTTCGCCCCGACGTCGAGCAGCATGACCGGCCCGGTCGCGGTGAGCATGTGGGCCGGCAGCGCCGGGCGGTCGATCCCGTCGATACGGCCGAGCCGGAAGACGGCGGCGGCCATCGTCGCGCCGGTCGACCCGGCGCTCACGACCGCGTCGGCAGCTCCGTCGCGGACGAGGTCGGTGGCGACGACGATCGATGCGCGACGCTTCTTCCGCAGCGCGTTTGCGGGGTGCTCCCCCATCCCGATGACCTCGGGAGCATCGACGAGGCTCAGGCCGGCGGGGCGCGGCCGGCCGTAGGCCGCGATCTCGCGCTCCAGGCGCGGCACGTCACCGACGAGGATCACCTCGTCGGTGCTGGCGGAGGCATAGTCGATGGCCCCGCGGACGATCTCGCGAGGGGCGTAGTCGCCGCCCATCGCGTCGACCGCGATGCGCATCGGGTCTAGCGCTGGCCTTCGACCGGGGCGGCCGGCTCGATCACGACCGCCTCGCGTCCGGCGTACCAGCCGCAGGTCGGGCAGGCGTGATGGGCGCGCTTGAG
Source organism: uncultured Steroidobacteraceae bacterium (assembly GCA_964552085.1). Lineage (GTDB taxonomy): Bacteria > Chloroflexota > Limnocylindria > QHBO01 > QHBO01 > JACDBZ01. Next base: position 5,551 of record CAZKFP010000083.1, on the reverse strand, counting down.
CTCGTGGCAGTGATCGCACTCGACGAGCGGCGGTGCGCTGATCGCGAGATGCGCGCGGCGCTCACCCTGGCGCGCCTTGGAAACCTTTCGCTTGGGGACGCCCACGCGGAAACTCCTTGACCGATGAGGAACGGGACGCCGCAGTATAGCCGGAGCATGAACCGGCTGGCGAATCGCCCCCGGACGTCCTAGTCGTCGCGATCGCGAAGCAGTGCGGCGAGCCCCGCCAGGCGCGGGTCGATCTCATCGTCGCCATGCGCGTGGTCGCCCCGATCGCGGCGCTCGCCGCACTCGGTGCACAGGCCCGGGCAGTCGGGACGGCAGAGCGGGTGCATCGGCTCGGTCAGCAGGAGCTCGTCGTGGAAGATGCCGTCGAGGTCGACCTCGTTGTGCTCGTTGATCCGCTGCGCCGACTCGTCGCCCACCTCGACCCGCAGCGGCGCGCCCGTCTCCGGGTCGAGGCTCGGGAGGAACTCCTCCGAGATGGCGACCCGGACCTCCTCCACGTACGGGTCGACGCACCGCGCGCACGTTCGCCGCAGTGGAGCGCGAAGGTCGCCACGCGCCAGGATGCCGCGATTCGTGCGCTGGAGCCGCAGGTCGGCGTCGAGCGGGCCGGCCAGCTCAACGTCCGGCCCGAGGCTCACGTAGTGATCGCGCAGCCGCACGTCCCGCGTCGCACCCGGCGGCTCGTGGAGCAGCCCGGCGACGTTGAATGCCGTCATGGCCGGGACGGGCTGCGGGCCTCCTCCTCCGCGTCGACGGCGAGCGCCTCACCCTCCGGCGGCGCGACGCCGTCGCCGCCCGTCGGGCGGTGACGCTCGTCGAGCATGTCGATGCCACGCTTGATGCTCGTGAGTGCCTTGATGCACTCGCCCTCGAGCAGGATGAGGACACCGGCCGCGTACTCGTCGGCTCCGCGGCGGACCTCGCGCGCCTCCTCCTGTGCACGATCAAGGATCTCGGCTGCGCGCTGCTGCGAGGCCCGCACGAGCTCACGCTCCTCGAGCATCTGGGCCGCCTGCTCCTGGGCGCGCGCCGTGATGGCGTCCGCCTCCTCCTGGGCGCGCTCGCTGATCCGACCGGACTCCTCGGTGATCCGCCGCGCCTGGCGCACCTCGTCGGGCACGGAGACGCGCAGCTGGTCGATCAGCTCGAGGAGAGTGGCCTGGTCGAGCACGACGTTGTTCGTCAGCGGCAGCTTCTTCGCAGCCGCCACGAGCGACTCGAGCCGTTCGACGAGGAAGATGATGTCCGTGGTCGCGCCCTCCTTGGCTGCGGATTATACGCGCGGGTCTCCGCGGAGTCGGTCGGCGAGCGCCTCCGCCACGGGACCCGGGAGCATCGGTGACACGTCTCCGCCGAAACGCGCGACCTCCTTGGCCAGTGACGAGCTGACGTAGCCGTGCTCGAGCGCGGTCATGAGGAAGGCCGTGTCGATTCCAGGCGCGAGCTTGCGGTTCGTGAGCGCCATCTGCAGCTCAGCCTCGAAATCGCTCACGGCGCGCAGGCCGCGGACGATGAAGCCTGCGCCGTGGCGCGTCGCGAAGTCCACCGTCAGGCCGTCGAACGCCTCGACGCTGACGTGATCGCCAAGCTCGACGACGCTCTGCTCGATGAGCGCGACCCGCTCGGAGCTCGAGAAGAGCGGCTGCTTCTTCGGATTGTCAAGGACGCCGATGACGAGCCGATCGAAGAGGCCGGATGCCCGGCGTGCAACGTCGAGGTGGGCGTTCGTCATCGGGTCGAACGACCCCGGAAAGACCGCGACCCGCGTCATTCATCCTCCTTGGCAAGAAAGGTGAGCATCGTCTCGCCGAAGCGCCGCTGCCTCACGAGGGTCAGCCCCTCGATCTCGGGTGGTGGATCGCGCCAGAAGTGCTTGACCACGACTCGCGCGTCCGGCGCCAGGTGCGGCACGAGCTCGCGAAGCGGCGCCACGATAGCATGCGCCTCGTACGGCGGATCGAGCACCGCGAGGTCCCACGGCCCATCCGTCGTCGAGGCGAGGTAGCGCATGACGTCGATGCCGTGCACCCGGGCTCGCTCCGTGGACCGCGTGCGCTCGAGGTTCGAGCCGATCGCGCCCAGTGCCTCGCGGCCATGCTCGACGAGATCGACCGAGGCGGCGCCGCGCGAGAGCGCCTCGATGCCGATCGCTCCGCTGCCGGCGTACAGGTCGAGCACGCGAGCGTCGGGCACGCGCTCGCCGAGGATGGCGAAGAGCGTCTCCTTGACACGGTCGGTGATCGGCCGAGTCGCAGCGCCGCGGGGTGCCGTGAGGGGAACGCCGCGAGCGGTCCCGGCGATGACGCGCATCAGGCGGCGTCGCCCTCCTCGTCGACCGCGGCGAAATCGGCCTGCAGCCGGGCGAGCTGCGGGCGACTGGCGAGCGTCGGGTCCGAGCCGACGACCCGATCCGCCATCTCGCGCGCACGTTCGGCGAGCCGGAGGTGGCGCGGCTCGAAGAGCGACGCGACGCGGAGCGGCGGCAGCCCCGACTGCCGCGTGCCGAGCAGGTTGCCGGCGCCGCGCAGCCGCAGGTCGGCCTCCGCGATCTCGAAGCCGTCCTGCGACCCGCGCACCACCTCGAGCCGCTCCCGGGCGAGCTCGTCGGTCGCGTCCGAGAGGAGGATGCAGTACGAGCGCTGGGTCCCACGCCCGACCCGGCCGCGCAGCTGGTGCAGCTGCGCGAGGCCGAAGCGCTCGGCGTCCTCGATGAGCATGACGCTCGCGTTCGGCACGTCGATCCCGACCTCGATGACCGTCGTCGCCACGAGGAGGTCCATCTCCCCCGCCGCGAACGCGGTCATCGTCTCGTCGCGCGCCGTCGCGCGCTGCTGGCCGTGCACGAGGCCGATGCGCAGGTCGGGCAGAGCCGCGCGAAGCCGCTCGGCCTCGGCTTCCGCACTCGCCGCCTGCAGCGCCTCGGACTCGAGGACGAGGGGGACGACGACGAACGCCTGCCTGCCCTCCGCCGCCTCGGCCGCCAGGAACGCCTCGATCTTCGGCAGCGCGCGACGGTCGCGGATCTCGGTACGGATCGGCTGGCGGCCCGGCGGCAGCTCCGCGATCGTGCTGATCGACAGATCGCCGTAGACGGTCAGCGCCAGCGTGCGCGGAATCGGCGTCGCGGTCAGGGCCAGGATGTGCGGCTCGCCGTCGGCCCCCTTCGCCTGCAGCGCGGCGCGCTGCCCGACGCCGAAGCGATGCTGCTCGTCGACGATCGCCAGCCCGAGCCGTGGGAAGTCGACGGCCGCGCTGATGACGGCATGCGTGCCGATCACGACCTCGGCATCCCCGCGCGCGATGACGTCATGGATCTCGCGCTTGCGAGCCGCGCCGAGCGACCCCGACAGGAACTCGGCGCGAACGCCGAGGCCCTCGAGGAGCGGGGCGAGACCGGTATGGTGCTGACGGGCGAGGATCTCGGTCGGTGCCATGAGCGCGCCCTGCCAGCCGGCACGCACCGCGCAGGCGAGCGCCACGGCCGCGACCGCGGTCTTCCCGCTGCCGACGTCGCCCTGGAGCAGGCGTCGCATCGGTCGCTCGGAGGCGAGGTCGGCAACGACCGCCTCGACCGCGGCGGCCTGGTCCCCAGTCAGCGTGAAGGGCAGCGCGCCGACGATCTCGCTCCGCTGCGCGTCGGTAACGACGATTGGCGGCGCCCGAAGGAGCTCCCTCGCCCGTCGCGCCTGGGACAGCGTCAGCTGCAGGGCGAGGAGCTCGTCGAACGCGAGGCGATCGAGGGCTTCAACCACGTCCCCGGCATCCTCGGGAAAGTGCGCCGTCCGCAATGCGACGTCGAGTGGCGGCAGGTCGCCACGCTCCGCATCGGACAGTGGATCCTCGACGGACGGCAGCGCGGCCTCGAGGATGCGGGCCAGGAGCTCGCGCAGCCGCTTCTGGGTGACGCCGGCGGCGAGGTGGTAGACCGGGACGACGCGCGCCGTGTGCACCGAGTCCCGCCCGACCGGGCTGAACTCGGGCGAGACGAACTGCGGCCGCCATCCCTTCTCGACAACCTTGCCCGACACGACGAGCTCATCGCCGGTTTTGAGGCGGCGCTCGACGAACTGGCGCCCGAACCAGATCGCCTCCGCGCTGCCGCTCTCGTCGGTCAGCTGCGCGATGACCCGCTGCGGCCTGCGCCCGAAGCCTGGCTCGACGCGAACGGTTTCGACTCGGACGCGGGCCGACTGCTTCTCGTCGGGGACAAGGTCGCCGAGCGGTCGCAGCTGGCTGAAGTCGTCGTACCGAAACGGGAGGTACCAGAGTGCCTGGCGCGGCGTCGTCACACCGAGCCGCACGAGGCCCGCCGCGGACCGCACGAGCGCGGGCAGGGCCGTGCGAATGGGCCGGTCGAGGTCCGCGGGCAGCAGCACCGTCACCCGGCGATGCGCTCCGGCCGGCTCGATTGCATGGCCCGATCCTAGCGTGCTACCATCGCGATCGTTCCGGCGCATGGCGCCGGCTTCGTTCTGATTGGAGACCCGCTCGACCATGGCACGTGTCTGCGACATCTGCGGCAAGCGCCCGCTCACCGGATGGAACCCCCAGTCGGTCGGGATGAACCGCAAGCGCGCCCTGCGCCGATGGCTGCCGAACCTTCAGCCGATGACGCTCGTCACCGACGGCAAGGTCTCGAAGGTCAAGGCCTGCAGCCGCTGCCGCCGCACCGCCCAGAAGGTCTGACCGCAGCTCCTCCGAAGCACCGATGCGCCCGCGTCACCGACGCGGGCGTTGCCGTGTCCGGCACGACCGCCTTCAGGCGAGGTCGCGCTCCGAGTCGAGGACGAGCGTGAATGGCCCGTCGTTCACGAGCTCGACGGCCATCTCGGCACCGAACCGTCCTGACTCGACGCGTATCCCGCCGGCGCGCAGCCGCTCGACGAACCGATTGACGAGCGGCACGGCCTGCTCGGGCAGCGCGGCGTCGCTGAACCCGGGACGCCGGCCGCGGCGAAGGTCGGCGTAGAGCGTGAACTGGCTGACGACGAGGAGCGCTCCGCCGGTGTCGCCGATCGCGAGGTTCGTCCGGCCGTCGACGTCCTCGAAGTAGCGCAGGCCGGCGAGCTTGTCGGCCATGCGGTCGACGACCTCGAGCGTGTCCGCGGTCCCGATCCCCACGAGCACGACCCCACCCGCGGCGATCTCGCCGAGGAGCTCGTCCCCGCTGCGCACCGAGGCCCGCGTCACCCGCTGAACGACGAGGCGCATCGTCCTAGGGGCTGGCCGACGGCGCGGGGCTGGCCGACGGCGCCGGTGGCGACGAGGTCATCGGTCCGGCATCCTCGTCGGCCCGAGGCACGCCGAGCGCCCCCTCGCTGAACCTCGATTGCGGGTTCCAGATCATCCAGCCCAGAGCCCCGTTCTCCGCGGCCGCGTCCATCTGGGCTCGGACCTGGGCGGGCGTGTACGGCGGGAACGGGCCATAGCCGAAGTCCTGGATCCACGGCCGGATGACGGTCGGCAAGCCCTCGGCCTGGCGGCTCATGATCTCGAGCGTCTGGTCGGTCACCTCGTACGGGTGATCGTTCGGCACGGGGAA
>CAZKFP010000082.1:0-2902 GCA_964552085.1 uncultured Steroidobacteraceae bacterium | reverse complement strand
CGCCGCGCGATCGCTCGTCGGCGAGTCGATGACCGATCCCGGCCTCTACTACCGCACGAACGTCGCGGGGGGCGTGGCTCTGCTCGAGGCGATGCAGGAGGCGGGCGTGAACCGACTCGTCTTTTCCTCGACGGCCGCGGTTTACGGCGAGCCGCGCCGCGTCCCGATCGCGGAGGCCGACCGCACCGAGCCGATCAACCCGTACGGCGCCACGAAGCTCGCCTTCGAGGGGGCGATGCGCTGGTTCTGCGCCGCGCACGGCTTCCGGGCGATCAGCCTGCGGTACTTCAACGTCGCCGGTGCCACCGAGCGCAATGGCGAGGACCACGACCCGGAGACGCACATCATCCCGCTCGTGCTGCGCGTGGCGGCCGGCGCGGCGACGCACGTCCAGATATACGGCCAGGACTACCCGACCCCCGACGGCACCTGCATCCGCGACTTCATCCACGTGCGCGACCTCGCGAACGGGCACCTGCTCGCCCTCGAGGCGACCGGCGAGGGCGACCCGTCGCTCGAGGTGTACAACCTCGGCTCCGCGGCCGGGTTCAGCGTGCGCGAGGTTGTCGAGGCCGCCCGCCGCGTCACCGGCCGGGCGATCCCGGCGCGGCCGGTCAAGCGCCGGATCGGCGACCCGCCCGTTCTCGTCGCCTCGTCGCGTCGCGCCCGTCGCGAGCTCGGCTGGCAGCCGACGCACTCGACCCTCGAGCACATGCTGGCCGATGCCTGGGCGTGGCGCGAGGCGCACCCGGACGGGTATGCGGACCCCCCGACGAGCGGGTCCGGCCCGGTCGGTTCCGACGGGCGAGTGGCCGCCTCCGCGGGTTGAGTCAGCCGGTCTCCGCGGCGCAGCGGGCGCAGAGGCCGTAGAAGTCGAGCCTGGCGTCGTCGATTCGGAACCCGAGGTCCTCGGCGACGCGCTCGGCGACCGGCGTCACGTAGGCCTCCCCGATCTCCTCGACCCGGCCGCATCGGTCGCATGCCAGGTGGTGGTGGTGCTCCGGGCGGCAGGCGACATAGCCGTAGACGTGGCCGCCCTGCTCCAGGCGGCGCGCGACGCCGGCCGTCACGAGCGCCTCGAGCGTGCGAAAGACCGTGGCGCGACCGATCCGCGGCTCTTGGGCCAGGAGCTGCTCGTAGAGCTCGTTGGCGGTGACCTGCCTGCCCATCGCGGCGAGCTCGTCGGCGACGACGAGTCGCTGGCGCGTCACGCGCTCGCCGGCGTCGGTGAGCCGCGCGGATGTCGACCGGCCGGTCAATGCCCGCCGACCGCTTCGGCGAAGATGGAGAAGGCGTAGATGGCCACGACGCCGAACAGCGTCGCCGCGACGATCCACCGCGACCGGTCGCTTCGATGAGCCTCGGGCAGAAGCTCGGCGGCGCCGATGTAGAGGAAGAAGCCGGCGAAGACGGCGAGCATGCCGCCGAGGACCTCGTCCGGCACCGGCAGGAGCAGCCCGACGACGACGCCGACGACGGGGGCGAGGGCGACGAGCGCCACCCAGCGATAGATCTCGTCGCGCGGCGCTCGAGCGGCAAGGAGGAGGCTCACGATGCCGATGCCGTCGCTGAAGCGGTGGACGACGACGACGACGGCGATCACGAGCCCCAGGCCGCCGCCGATCGCCAGGCCGGCGGCCAGCGCGACCCCGTCGAGGAAGCTGTGCAGGCTCATCCCCAGGCTGCCGATGAAGTCGACATGGCGGTGCGCGGCGTCGCCGTGATCGAGCTCGGTAGCCGTCTCATGGCCGACGTGCAGGGCGGTGAGCTTCTCGATGGCGTAGAACGCGAGGAACCCGACGGCCGTGAAGAGCATCGCCCGGTCGAGCGACCCGCCGAGGTGCTCGACGCTTTCCGGGATGAGGTCAAAGTACGCTGCCCCGATCCTGATTCCGGCGCCGACCGCGATGATCGCGCCCACGTGCCGGACGGCTCGAAGCGCGAGCACGCCGCCGAGCGCGGCCGACACGAACGCGCTGGCGGAGATGAGGACGACGGCAAGACCCAACGTGACACCTCGATGCGTGCTCAAAAACGATACTGAGTATCATATAGACGTCGCCGCGGGCACGTCAAGCTCCCCTCCGGTCGGTCGCTCGGCCCCGTGGTAGCATCGCCTCCGAGGCGCACTCATCCGGCACGTGCGCCATGCAGTGCGCGCCCGTCGGCGCAGCTTTCCGCCCGTCCGCTGGAGCCCCGTTTGCCCGATACCGACAGCCAAGCCCCCCGACCCGGCCGGCAGGGTGGCGCCACCGCCCCCGAGCCGGTCGCCATCGAGGTCGCAGCCGCCGAGGAGACGCACGCCCCGTCCGAGCTGGAGGCCGCCGTCCTGGCCGCCGCCGCCGGCTACCGCTTCGGCGAGATCGAGGTCCCCGCCACGATCGCCCGCGCCCTCGAGACGATGGGCTTCCGCACCCCGACCGAGGTCCAGGCGCGCGCGATCCCGCCACTACGCCGCGGCGAGGACCTCATCGGCCAGGCACAGACCGGGACGGGCAAGACCGCCGCGTTCGGCATCCCGATCGTCGAGAAGATCGACCCGTCGAGCCGCCACGTGCAGGCGCTCGTCCTGACCCCGACGCGCGAGCTAGCCGTTCAGGTCGCGCAGAGCTTCCGCGACTACGGCAAGAACATGCCGCTGCGAAGCACGGTCGTCTACGGAGGGGTCGACATGAATGCGCAGATCGAGCAATTGCGCAAAGGCGTCGAGATCCTCGTGGCCACGCCCGGACGCCTGCTCGACCATGTGCAGAACAAGACGGTGATGTTCAGCCAGGTCTCCATGCTGGTGCTCGACGAGGCCGATCGCATGCTCGACATGGGCTTCCTGCCGGACATCAAGCGCATCATCGCCTTGCTGCCGGAAAAGCGCCAGAACCTGCTTTTCTCTGCCACGTTCCCC
>CAZKFP010000081.1:0-5174 GCA_964552085.1 uncultured Steroidobacteraceae bacterium | reverse complement strand
CTGGCAGGGAACGCTCGCGGTGGGTGACCGCCTCGCCCTCGTCAGCCGGCACTTCGCGCGCACCGTCGGCGTCGACGAGCTGAAGCGGCTGCTGGCCGAGGCGACCCCGGCGCAGGCGGTCGAGCACCTGCAGCAGGTCTTCAGGATCCGCGGAGGATCGGGATCGGACGGGATCCTCGCGATCGAGATCGACGAGCTGCCGGCCACCGCCAGCACGCACCACCTCGAGCCGGTGCGGCCGGCCGAGCCGTTCGCCGGCCTTCCCGACCAGAGCCCGGTCCCGCTCGCCGACGCGATCGGGCGCGGGCTGCACCACGCCGGCGACGCAGCCGAGGGCGCGAAGGCCGCCTTCGGCCGGGGCATCCTCACCGTCCTGTCGTGGATCCTCGCCTTCGTCCCTCGCCGCCGACCGCAGTACCCGCGCAGCATCCCGCGCACGGCGGAGCTCGAGCATGGCCGCCGGCGCCGGCGCGGGCTCGTCGGCATCGTCCTCGTCGCCGTGCTGCTCGCCGTCGGGACGACCGTCGCGAGCCTCCCGTCGGCACGACCCACCGAGGCGATCCCGCGCGCGACGGTCGCCCGCGAGGCCGTCGCGGAGGCGTTCGAGCTGGTGCGCACGGTCGAGGAGCGGGTCGACGGGGCGGATCTCGTCGATCGCGACCCGGAGCGCGCGACGGAGCTCCTTGCCGACGCACACGGCGCGATTGGCCGCGCGACCGGCGCGGGCGTGTCCAGCGACCAGCTCGCCCCGCTGCGCGGACGGATCGACCGGCGACTTGATGCCCTGTACCGCGTCGCACGGATCGAGGATGCCGACGTCCTGGCCGATTTCGCCACCAGCCTGGACGACGTGGAGCCGGCTGACATGGTCGCGGCGAGCGACGGATCGCTGTGGATCCTCGAGACCGGCCGTGGCCGGGTCGTCCGCCTCGATCCGGCCGACGGCACGCTGAGCGTGGTCTTCCGGGCGGGGCAGGCGCTCGAGTCGGGGGCGGTGCCGGGGGACCCGTGGCTCATCGCCACGGCCGCGACCGACGTCGTCGTCATCGACCGGCAGCGGGCCGCGTGGCGCATTGACCTCACCGAGCGGGTGCCGCGGCGCATGGAGCTCAGCGGAGCCGCGGCACTCGGCTCCGAGACCGCGCTCGTCAGCGCGCTCCAGCATCGGCCGCCCCTCGAGATCTTCAACCTGTACGCCGTCAATCCCGAGACCGGCGGCATCGATCGCTGGAGCCCGCCCGCCGTCATCCCGGTCACGTATCCGGACCCCCCGGAGCCGTATCTGGACGGCGTGCCCGATCTCGACCCACGGGCGGCGCGCGACCTGCGCGTCGACGTGAACGCCTGGCTCCTGCACGCCGACACGGTCACGCGCGTCGACTTCGGCTCGCCGCGCGACCAGGTCGACTACTCGCTCGACCCGCCACCGGACGCTGTACTGCGCCCGGAGCTCGACTACCGCCTCCTCGACGGCGCGACCGTCGGCGACCGTGAGCTCCTCTACGTCCACGACGCCGCGAATGCGAGGATCATCGCCTTCCAGCGCGCCGACGGCGCGTTCGTGCGGCAGTGGTTGGCGCCCGAAACCGGCGAGGCAGCAGGGCTCCTCGACGACGTGCGCGGGCTCTCGGTGACGTCGGTCGCCGATGGTCCGCCGGTCGCGTATCTGCTGACCGCAGACGGCGTGCTGCGGCTCGTCCTCGAATAGCCTTCGCTAGAATCGGGGCATGGGAGAGGAGCCGTTCAGCCGAGTCCGCCTCATCGAGATGGTCGTGGAGAGCGTGCGCGTGCACATGCTCTCGAGCCAGCACGTCGTCATCCTCAAGGAGTCGGAGCGTGATCGGTACCTGCCGATCTGGATCGGCTCCTCGGAGGCGAACGCGATCGCGATGCGGCTCCAGGGGCTCAGCGCCGAGCGTCCGCTCACGCACGACCTCCTCGTCAACGTCCTCGACTCGCTCGCCTCGAAGATCAGCCGCGTCGTCGTGACGCACGTCGTCGAGGGCACGTTCCACGCGCGGGTCTACCTCGAGACGGCGAGCGGTGACGAGACCGAGGTCGACTCCCGCACCTCGGACGCGATCGCCGTGGCAGTCCGCACCGGTTCGCCGATTTACGCCGACGAGCGGGTCCTCGACGAGGCCGGCGTCGAGCCGGACAGCGGCGAGGAGGGCACCGCCCTGGAGGAGGAACGGCTCGCCGTCTTCCGCGAGTTCGTCAACTCGCTCGACGTGGACCCACAGGGCCCCGGAACGGGCGGCGACACGGGCCCGAGCGGGCAGACCCCCGAAGAGTCCTAGGCCCGGGCGGAACGGCGCAGGCCGAGGACCTCGGAGCGGCGCGTCCAGAGCGCCCAGCGCAGCCGGCCGATGTCGCGGAACGTGCGCAGGATCTTGCGGAAGCTGGCGCCGGTGTTCGTCCCCGCCGCGCGCGGGTAGTGGTTCACGCCGACCTGCGCGAGGCGCTCGCCCCGCGCCCGGAGCTTGATGAGGAGCTCGGCCGAGAGGAAGGGGGAATCGGTCTCCAGCCGCAGCCCCTCGAGGACCTCACGCCGGAAGAGCTTCATGGCGCAGTCGATGTCACGCACGCGCAGGCCGAAGAGGGCCGACACGATCGCGTTGTACGTCTTCGCGATGAAGATCCGATGCGGCGGATCGCTCCGCCTGATGCGATACCCGATGACGGCGTCCACCGGCCGCCGCTCGTCGGTGAGCCGCTCGAGGAGTCGTGACATCTCGCGCAGGTCGAACTGGAGGTCGCCGTCGCTGAAGCCGATGAGCGCGCCGCGGGCCTCGGTGAAGCCGGACCGCAGGGCGCCGCCGTACCCGCGGTTCTCCTGGTGATGGACCCGGACGCGCTCGTCGCCCGCGGCCAGCGCATCGGCCCGTTGCGCCGTTCCGTCGGTCGAGCCGTCGTCGACGACGAGCACCTCGATCGATCCGTCCACGAGCGGACCGATCTCATCGATCGCGCGCCGCACGACCTCGTCGACATTCTCCTCCTCGTTGTACGCGGGGAAGAAGAACGTCAGGCGCGGGCGCTCGGCATCGGTCATCTGAAGGATCGTACGGCACCGGAGCCGATCCGGGGCCCGATGTATACTCCCGCCACCTTGGCGTCCGACCTGAGACGGCGCGCCCCACGGAGGCAGCGCACCTGATGACCCGCCACCCCGTCGGCCGACGGGGCGTGGCGCTCGTTGATGCGGCACGGCGGCTCGACGCCGGCACGCTCCTCGCGACGATCCTCGTGCTCGGCCTTGCGCTGCGCGTCTTCATCGCCGGCGTGTACCTGCCGCTCAGCGGCTTCTCGATCGACATCGGCGACTTCACGGCCTGGGGACAGCGACTGGCGGCGCTCGGCCCCGGCGAGTTCTACACCGAAGGCGTCTTCAGCGACTACCCGCCGGGCTACATGTACGTCCTCTGGCTGCTCGGCGGCATCGGCGGAGCGCTGGCTCCGCTCGTCGGGCAGGACGCGACTGGCGGGCTTGTGAAGATCCCCGGCATCCTGGCCGACATCGGCGTCGCGTGGCTGCTCTTCGAGATCGCGCGTCGTTGGGCCTCCGAGCTCGTCTCGCGAGCCAACGCGCGCGTCCGGGGCGAGACACTCGGCATCGCGGCGGCCACGCTCTACCTCTTCAACCCGGGCACGATCTTCGACTCGGCGGTGTGGGGGCAGGTGGACTCGGTCGGCACCTTCGTCCTGCTCGGCACGATCTACGCGCTCGCGCGGGGCTGGACCGAGGTGGCGGCCGTCGGCGCGGTCGTCGCCCTGCTCGTCAAGTTCCAGTTTGGATTCCTCGTGCCGATCGTCGCGATCGTCGGGATCAGGCGGCACCTGCTTGGACGTTCGTCCGACCCGGTGCACGACGGCCGGCGCGATCCGGTGCGGGTGCTCAGCTCCCTCGCGGCCGGCGTCGCCGCGCTCGCGCTGCTCATCCTGCCGTTCGGGATGACGCTTGTCGGGTCGCGCCAGGGCGACGGCCCGCCGTGCCTCGGCTTCCTCCCGGCGGGCGACCCGACGACGAGCCTGCTCGGCAAGTTCTGCGAGGCGGCGGGGACGTACACCGGCCTCTCGATCAACGCCTTCAACATCTGGCGCAACCCGTGGAGCGGCCTGGGGGACACGCTGCACTGGGGCGACGACACGGCCATCGGGATCTCGCTCGGCGGCCTGGCCCTCACGTGGCAGCAGGTGGGCACGCTCCTCTTCGCCGTCGTCGCGCTCGTGGCGCTGTGGCAGGTGGCCCGCCGCGACGACCTGCGCGGCGTCCTCGTCGCCACGCTCCTGCTGGCGCTCGCGTTCTTCGTCCTCCCGACGCGGGTCCACGAGCGCTACTTGTTCCCGGCGCTCGCGCTCGGGGCGCTGCTCGTCATGAGCGGTCGCCTGTGGCCGTGGGTCTATGGCGCGATGTCGCTCAGCTTCTTCGCGAACATCTACTGGGTCTACTCCGAGGATTGGTCGTTCGCGGGCGGCGTCGTCAATCCCGGAGCGCACGGCCTGCCGATGCCGCAGGATGCCTTCCTCGCCTCGACGCTCCTGACCGACTGGGGCATCTGGCTGCTCGGCCTGATGATCGGCATCGTGCTCGTGGCGGTCCTGTGGCGATCACTGCGGCTCGCCGTCGCTCCATCGGAGTCCGATGCGCCGGCCCGGGCCCCGGAGGGCAGGCTCGACGACCTCGTTCCCGCCCGGGCCGCGCCGGACACGAGCGCGCGGCGATGGCCGTCGGCGCTGCCGTCGGTCGCCCCGAGGTGGCTGAGGCGCAACCCGGCCGACGCCTACCTGGCCGAGCCGAGCCGCAGGCTCGACCGGCGCGACGCGCTCCTCCTCCTGGCCCTCGTCGCCTTTGCGCTCGTCTTCCGCCTCTGGCGTCTCGACGTGCCGCGCGCCCAGCACTTCGACGAGGTGTACCACGCGCGCTCCGCGGCCGAGTGGCTGAGCGCCTGGCAGAACGGGTGGGACCGCGACGTGTACGAGTGGACGCACCCGATGCTCGCGAAGTACCTGATCGCGGGGGGCATCGTCCTCGCCGATCCGAACTCGATCACGGGCACGACCTCGCTCGACGCGCCCGCGACCGGTATCGCCGTCGCACCGCGCCGCTCGTCGGTTGGTCACGAGCGCTCGGTCGCCTTCACCGCCGACGGCAGCGCCGAGATCGTGGCCTC
>CAZKFP010000080.1:0-7687 GCA_964552085.1 uncultured Steroidobacteraceae bacterium | reverse complement strand
TCGATCCGGTCGGCGAGGGCATCGGCGCTGAAGCCGCCGAAGACGACGCTGTGCGGGGCACCGATTCGGGCGCAGGCGAGCATAGCGACCGGCAGCTCGGGGATCATCGGCATGTAGATCGCGACCCGGTCGCCCTTCTTCACGCCCAGCTCCCGGAGCGCGTTCGTGAGCTGGCAGACCTCGTCGAGCAGCTCGGCGTACGTGATCGTCCTCGTGTCGCCCGGCTCGCCCTCCCAGAAGTAGGCGATCCGCTCGCCGAGGCCGTTCGCGACGTGGCGGTCGAGGCAGTTGACGCTCACGTTCAGGCGTCCGCCGATGAACCACTTCGCGTACGGCGCCTCCCACGTGTAGAGCTCGCTCCACGGCTCCATCCAGTCGAGCCGGTTGCCCTCCTCGGACCAGAACGCGCGGAATCCCTCCTCGGACGCGGTGCGCTCGTAGATGCCGGGATCGCTCAGTACGGCGCTCGCGACGAAGGCCGCCGGTGGCGGGAAGGTACGGTCCTCGCGGAGCAGGTTCTCGATCGTCGCGTCGGATCGCTCTTCGGTCGTCATCGTTCGATTCTAGTGGCGCGCTCGGTCAGAGGCCCGTCACTTGCTGATGTGACGGTATGCGCTCACCCATCGGCCCCGTCCTCGTCCTGCTCGGCCTCGCGACGACCGTCGTGCTCGTCCTGCTCCTCTTCCAGACAATCGGCCTGCGCTCCGACCTGGAGCGCACCCGGGCCGAGGTCGGCACGCTGCGGGCCGAGGTCGCCGCCCAAGAGGAGGGCGTGACCGACGATCGGCTCCGCCAGCGCCTGGACGAGCTGGAGTCGGGAATCCGCGACTGGCTCATCGCCACCGGCGTCGATGGCCCCGCGACGGACGGCTCGCCGGCCGGCGGAGGGACGGATGCGGACCTGATGCTCGACCGCCTCGACGAGATCCTCGAGCGGATCGACGCGCTCGACGCACGGCTCGACGAGATCTGTGAAAACGTCCCCGTCTGTTAGCGGACGACGCGCTCGCGGACCGCGACGAGCAGCAGCGCCGCGCCGACGTACGACGCGGCCATGACCCCGAACGCGGCCGGGTAGCCGAAGGCGGCCGCGACGTTGCCGATGACGATGGCCCAGAAGGCGCCGATGCCGAAGGCGAACGTGAAGTACACGGCGAAGGCGACGTCCCGCATCGGCCCCGTGGCGCGGTCGGCAAGGTACGCCTGCAGCACCGGCGACTCGCTGAACACGGCGGTCCCGAAGGGCAGGAGCAGCGGAACGAGCAGGACGAGGTTCGCCCCCGCCAGCACGAACGCGACGATCCCGACCGCGGAGAGCAGGTAGTACGCGATGAGCGTCGGGCGCCGGCCGAAACGATCGGACAGGGTCCCGGCCAGGAGCGGCCCGACGACGGCCCCGACGAGGAGCAGGGCGTACAGGAGGCCGACCGTCGGCCCATCGAAGCCGAGCGGGCCCGCGAGGTAGAGCACCATGAACGGCGCCACGATGTCGAGCCCCCGTCCGCCCGCCGCGACGAGCGAGGCGGCCAGGATGAGGCGCAGGTCGCGCCTGCCGAGGACCTCGCGCATGTGCGCGCGCACGGAGCCCGACTCGCGCGCCCGGCGCCGATAGTCGGCATGCGCCTCCCGCACGAAGAGCGCGATGAGCAGGCCGATGACGAGGGACGGCACGCCGAACAGCGCGAGCGTCGCCTGCCAGCCGATGGCGAGGATGAGCGCGCCGCCGACGAACGGCACGAGGACCGTGCCGACGTTGCCGCCGCTGATGTGGGCGCTGATGGCGAAGCCGCGCCGCTCGGGCGGGTAGATGTCGGAGAGCAGCGCGTTCCCGACCGGGTGCTGTGGGCTGCCCCCGATGCGGGCGACGCTGATCGCGGCGATCAGCTGGGTGATCGACTGCGACAGGCCGCCGAGGAGCAGGCCCGCGCCGAAGACGAGCTGGCCGCCCGCAAGCAGCGCCGGTCGCGCGATGTAGCGCGTCAGGAAGCCGTACGCCAGCTGCATGCTGCCCCCGACGGCCGTCGTGATCGCGATGAAGAGGCCGATGTCGCGCTCCGACAGGCCGTACTCGACGATGACGACGGCGTACACGAGCGGCAGGAGCGCGGACTGCGCGTGGATGGCGGCGTGGGCCGTCGAGATCAGCGCGAGGGTCAGACGCGCCCGGGGAGGGCTGGTACGATCCTGAGCGATGCCCACCTCATCCGCCCCGCGCCGCCGAGCGGCAGCCTCGAGCGGCGATGACGAGGCGCCGAGCCTCGAGGCCAGCCTGATCGCGACTGTCGCGCCGGTCATGCGGCACCTCATCGCCCACGCGCGACGCCGCCGCGCCTGGAGCGAGCTGACCTACCAGCAGTACAACGTCCTGCGCATGGTCGACACGCTCGGGCCGCAGGGGCAGGCGGAGGTGGCCC
This sequence comes from uncultured Steroidobacteraceae bacterium, assembly GCA_964552085.1. Classification (GTDB taxonomy): domain Bacteria; phylum Chloroflexota; class Limnocylindria; order QHBO01; family QHBO01; genus JACDBZ01. The sequence goes on along the minus strand of CAZKFP010000080.1, from coordinate 5,273 downwards.
GACGCCTCATGGTCACCGCGCCGGTCGTCACCCGCCTGGCGTCGACACTCGCCGATGCCGGCCTCGTCGAGCGCCGGACCGATCCGAACGACCGGCGCGCCGTCATGCTGGCGCTCACCGCGACCGGTCGCCGGCGGGCGCGCGCGATGCGCCGCGACCTGCTCAAGGCCGCCCACGAGCTGCTCGAGCCGATTCCCGAGGATCGACGCTCGGCGGTCCGCGCCGCCCTCGAGGAGCTCCAGGTCCTGCTGCCGCAGCATTCAGCGCGTCGCTGAGGCGGCTTGCGCCTCCGGCTGCGTCGGGGACGAGCCACCGCGCGGCATGGAGCTGTCGATCGTCGTCACGCCGAGCGACCCGCGCCGCGCGGCGCTGCGCAGGCCGAGCGCCACGACGACCATCGTGACACCGGAGAGCGCGGCGCCGGCGAGGAACGCGGCCGGCGTGCCCCACGCCTCGGCGACGGCGCCGGCGAAGAGGCCGCCGAGCGGCGCCGAACCGGCGAAGACGGTGACGTAGAAGCTCATCACCCGGCCGCGCAGCGCATCGGGCACGTTCGCCTGGACCGTGGCGTTGATCGTGTTGATCATGAGCATGCTGAAGTAGCCGGCCGCCAGGACGAGAGCCGCCGCCAGCCAGACGTTGCGCACGAGCGCGATGGCCACGAGCAGGAGCGAGAAGACGATGCCGCCGACGAGCATGAGCGGGACGGCACGGCGCCGGCGCATGAAGGCGAGCGTCAGCGACCCGGCCAGCGACCCGACGCCCATCGAGGCGTACAGGCCGCCGTACTCGGCCGGCCCGAGGCCGAGGACTCCGGTCGCGAAGAGCGGGAGGAGGATCTGGAAGTTGAAGCCGAAGGCGGCGATCCCGCCGAGCAGCACGAGGCACCACAGCACGAGGGGCGTGCGCACCGCATAGCTGAAGCCCTCGCGCAGGCTGTCGAGCACCGGCGGGTGTCGCTCCGGCTTCTCGTGACGGCGGATCTCGTGCGGGTTCATGCGCAGGAGGCCGGTCACCACACCGGCGTACGTGACCGTGTTGATGCCGAGGTTGATCGCGATGCCGGCAAGGACGGAGCCGGTGACCACCGTGCCGATCGCGATGATCACCCCCGCCAGCGCCGGCCCCACGATGCGCGCCGAGTTGAAGGCCATCGAGTTGAGCGCGATCGCGTTGGCGAGGAGCCCGCGTGGCACGAGGTCCGCGGCGAGCGACTGGCGCACGGGCATGTCGACGGCATTGACGAGGCCGAGCATGAAGGCCATGACGAGCACCATCCAGATCTCGACGATGCCGGTGGCGGTGAGCAGGAAGAGGATGAACGCCTGCGAGGAGGCCGCGAGCTGGCTGACGATGAGCGCGAGGCGCTTGTCGATGCGGTCGGCGAAGACGCCGCCGAACGGGGCGAGGAACATGGCCGGGCCGAACTGGAGGACCGCCACGAAGCCGAGCTGGAGCGGTGTGCCGCCGAGGGCCAGGACGAGCAACGGCAGGCTCACCTGCTGCATCCAGGTGCCGATGAGGCTCACGACCTGCCCGGTCCAGTAGAGGCGGTAGTTGCGAACGCCGAGGGCCTCGAAGCCGCGCTTCAGGCCGCCGAGCGCGGCGCGAAGCGGCAGCGGCCGTGGCTGATCGGGGCGCGAACCGGATTGCATGTCGGCCAAGCTCTCAGCCCTGCGAGAAGTTGCTCATGCTAACCACTCGCAGAGCACGCGTCATGCCGCCTTCGGGCTCTCCTCGCCCCTGCGGTCGACGACCGGCGCCGGCTCGGTCACCGGCGCGAGCTGCGGCATGTGCGCGCCCCGGAGGCGCCAGGCCACGAGCACGAGCACGAACGTCGCCAATGCCGCTCCCAGGCTGAAGGCGAACGGCGCGCCGAAGGCCTCGGCCATCGCGCCGGCGAAGAGCCCGCCGAGCGGCGCGCTCCCCGCGAAGACGGTCACGTACAGCGACATGACCCGGCCGCGCAGGGCGTCTGGAACGCTGTTCTGGACGGTGACGTTGATCGTGTTGACCATGAGCATGCTCGAGAGGCCGATGCCCGCGACGAGCGGGAAGGCGAGCAGCGGCGAGCGGACGAAGCCGAGCGCGAAGGCGAGTGCGAGGAACGCGGCCGCCCCGCCGATGATGAGCCGGAACATCGGCCGCTGGCTCGTCGCGAAGGCCAGGCCCAGGGAGCCGAGCAGCGATCCGGCGCCCATCGTCGCGAAGAGCGCGCCGTAGCCACCCGAGCCCAGGCCGAGCGTGTCGCGGGTGAAGACCGGCAGGAGCGTCTGGAAGTTCATCGCCAGCGCCGCCACGCCGCCGAGGAGGACGAGTGGCCAGAGCACGCTCGGCGTCGCGCGGGCGTAGCGCACGCCCTCGGCGAGGCTCGAACGCACCGTCGGGAACCGGTCCGGCCGCGGGACGCGGTACAGCAGCTTCGAGTCGATGAGGAGGAGGCCGACGATGACCGACAGGTAGCTGATCGCGTTCACCCCGAAGTTGCTGGCAACCCCGAAGGCGGCGATCGTGACGCCGGCCACCGCAGGACCGACGACGCGCGACAGGTTGAACGAGGTCGAGCTCATGGCGATCGCATTGACGAGGTCCTCGCGCGGCACGAGCTCGGCGACGAAGGACTGCCGCACGGGCATCTCGACGGCATGCACGAGCCCGGCGGCGAGGGCGAGCAGGTAGACGTGCCAGATCTCGACGACGCCGGTGGCGGCCAGGACGAAGAGGGTCGAGGCCTGGAGCATCGCGATGGCGTTCACCGCGATGAGCGTGCGCCGCTTGTCGACCCGGTCGGCCAGGACACCGCCCAGCGGTGCGAGGAACATCGACGGGCCGAACATGAAAGCCATGACGAGGCCGAGCTGGAGCGGCGATCCACCGAGCTGGAGCACGAGCCACGGGAGCGCCACGGACTGCATCCAGGCGCCGACGAGGCTGCCGATCTGGCCGAACCAGTAGCGCCGGTAGTTCGCGTGGCGCATGGCGACGAAGCCGCGCGTCACACCGCCACCGCGGGCGGGCGGCAGCTGCGCCGCCCCGTCGGGGCGCCGCGTCGAACGCGTCATGGCAGGCACCGCGCGCGCGATCCGGCGCGGCAGTTCGGGGATCGTCATTGGTTAGCAATGCTAACAAAGGTCGCAATCGCCGGCAATGACCCGATTGGGTCAAATGGAGCGGCCCGGCCCCGCGCCATGCGTCATCATGAGGCCCACGAAACGCCCAGTGCGACAGGCAAGACCGGTCCCCGCGCGGCGGGTGAAGCCCACCCGGACCCGCGACGGGCGTCGTACTCCCTTCTTCGCGCTCCTGCTCTCGCTCCTCGCCCTCCTCGCCCCGGACCTGACGCTGGCGCCACTGCAGGCCGGCGAGCAGAGCGTCGAGGCTCCGGCCCCGCGCCTCCTCGAGGAGCTGGCCCTACCCGCTGGCAGCGGCAGCCGCGCGGCGGCTCGCTCCGGCTCCCCTGCCGACAGCGGGCGGTACGAGGCCGCCGTCGAGGCCACGCGCGCCGCGGCCGGGGCGCGGGGCATCAGCTTCGCCGCGGTCCGCGACGGCCAGCTGCTGTGGGCCGGCGCGAGCGGCTCGCGCGGGGAGGGGCCGGTGGTCGTGCCGAGCAGCCAGCTCGTCATCGGCAGCGTGACGAAGACCTTCGTCGCCGCGGCGATCCTCCAGCTCGCGGAGGAGGGTCGCCTGCGGCTCGACGACCCGGCTGGGCAGCACCTGCCTCCGTGGGCCGATCCGGGGGCCGGGATCACCGTCGCGCAGCTGCTCGACCACACGAGCGGCCTGGCGGACCTCTTCAACGAGACGACGCGCACCGGCATCGAGAAGCATCCGGAACGCGGCTGGACGCCGGAGGAGGTGCTCGCCACGCTCCACCCGCCGTGGTACGCGCCGGGCGAAGGATGGGCGTATGCGAACACGAACTACTACCTGCTCGGGCTCATCGTCGAGCGCCTCGGCGGCGCGCCGCTCGCGGATGAGCTCCATCGTCGCTTCCTCGATCCACTCGGGCTCGAGGCGACGAGCGTCCTGACCGGTGCGGCCGGCTCCCTGCTGCAACCGGCGTGGACGACGATCTTCTGGGCGTCGGGCGCGATGAGCGCCTCCGGCGCAGACCTGGCGCGGTGGGGGGACGCACTGTACGGCGGTGCCGTCCTGCGGCCCGAGACGCTGGCCGCGATGCTGCGGCTCGACGACCACGGGTACGGCTACGGTGTGCAGCGCATCGTGGTCGGCGGCGTGACCGGCCACGGCCACACCGGGCTGCTCCACACCGACACGACGCTGCTCGTCCACCTGCCGGGCGAGGACCTCACGATCGCCGTGCTCGCGCATCGCAGCGACGGCGACCTGGCCGATGCGCTCACCGCCCGGCCGCCCGACGGCGGCCCCACCCTGCTCGAGCTCGCCCGCGGTCGCTAGACGCCGCGGCTCAGCTCTCTGGCGGAAAGAGGATGTCGCGGATGATCGCCATCGGTGGCCTGCCGTGGCTCACGACCGACTCGAGGAAGGGCCGCCACTCGAACGCGTCGCCGGCGCGTCGCCGCGCCTCTTGCTCGAGCTCGGTCATCTCGGCGCTGCCGAGGAAGTACGAGCACAGCTGCGTCGAGCTCAGGCGGGCGCGGTTCCACTTCTCGGACGCCTCCGACTGCTCCTGGAAGCCGCCGTCGACCATCATCGCCATCGCCTCGGCCTCGGTCATGCCAGCGGTGTGGATGCGGATGTCCATGAGCGTGTTCGTGGCGGCGCGCAGGAAGTACTTCCAGTGCGCGAGCATGAGGGCGGGGTCCTCGGCGCCGTAGCCGACGTCCATCATCACCTGGGTCACGTACACCGCCCAGCCCTCGGCGAAGACGCCGGAGCCGAACACGGCTCGCGGCAGCGAGTCGCATCGGTTCGACCAGGCGAGCTGAAGGTAGTGGCCCGGCGTGGCTTCGTGGATGGTGAGGATCCTCAGGGAGCGTGCGTTGTTCTCGCGCAGCATCGACTCGACCTGCTCATCGGTCCATGCCTCCGGCGGCGGGGTGATCGCGAAGAAGCTGTCGAGCCCCTTGTCGAGCGGCCCGGGCGGGATGAGCATCGCGCCGCCGAAGGCGCGCAGGAAGGGCGGCGTCCAGATGATCTGAAGCGGATCCTCCGGGAGGCCGATGAGGTCGCGCTCGCGGACGAAGGCGAGGATCCGCTCGTGCTCGGCTGTGCAGAAGTCGAGCAGCTCATCGGCCCTCGGGTGGTCGACCGCGATCGCGTCCAGCACGCGACGGGTGAGCGCGTCGCCG
>CAZKFP010000079.1:0-2674 GCA_964552085.1 uncultured Steroidobacteraceae bacterium | reverse complement strand
ACCGACGAGGCCGTCGAGGTGCCTCGATGGCAGGACGGCGGCATCGGCGACGAGCAGCTGGCCGCCGCCACCGGCCGGGAGGTGCGGCGCCACGGCCCGGGTGCGCGCCACGCCTCGTACCGCTCGACCGAGCAGGTCCGGCGAGCCGGAGTCGAGACGCGCACCCGGGTCGACCGCACGCCAGACGTCGATGATCGCGCTCATGCGCGCGCGCCCAGCAGCGGCCCGAGGCGAGCGAGCTCGTCCGAGGGCCGGTCGAACCGCTCCCCGCGCAGGACGAGGCGCGGGCCGTCGGCCGACGGCCGGACGGTGACGCGCCTGCGGGGAAGCCAGAACCCGACGGCCAGCGACAGGGCGAGGAGCGCGGCCCCGCCGAACAGGACGAGCAGCCCCGGGTCGCGGCGCGAGATGAACGTGACCCACGCGTCGAAGCGAACGAGCTCCACCCGCACGTCGCCGATGCGGGCCGACTCGCCCGGGCGCAGGCGACCGCTGTCGACGAGGCCGCTACCGTCGACGACGCTGACACCGAGCTCGTTGGCATCGGCATCGGTGAGGGCCAGCCCGAGCGTCACCCCTGCCGTTGGGAGCTCGGCCGCGCCGGCCGGGATGCCGTCGCGCACGCTGTCGAGCGGGACGGCCGCATCGAGCAGCGCGGCCCCGCCGAGGGTCGCGACGCGCAGGTGCACGGCCGGACCATACGTCCAGGCGTGGACGAGGTAGCCGTCGAGCTCGCCCGGCTCGTTCACGCGGAGGATCGCCTCGCGCACCGGGACTGCGTCGCGCAGGAACGTGACCGTCGTGTCGAGGCGCCGCGGCCGGCCATCGGCCCCGAACTCGGCGTCCAGCGACTCGAGCCGCACGGCGGAGGAGAAGCCGGCGCGCGGCGTATCCAGCAGGGCCTGGTCCCCGGGCAGCAGCGAGAAGACAGTCTCCGAGCCGAACGCCGCGCCGATGGCGGCACCGAGCACGATGACGACGACGGCGAGATGGCTCCCCAGCCCGGCGAAGCGCGACCAGCCGCGCCGGACGCCGTGGATCGCCCACCGACCCCGCCCCTGCTCAAGCCGCGCGCGGTAGCCGGCGCGTCGCAGTGCCTCGAGTAGCTCGGCGTGCGGCGTCTCGGGCAGGGTGGCCTCCAGCGCCCCCGGCCCGGGTCGGACCGGCCCGGGACGGCGCCACTCGCGCCAGACGGCAGGGGCGCGGACGACGACCGCGGCCAGCCCGCTCAGGGCGAGCGCTCCGAGCAGGACGGCGTACCACGGGCTCTCGAGCCGCCGCGGCCCGTCGGGCAGAAGCGCGGCGAGCGCATTCGCGAGCCCGGTCGCGACGAGCAGCGCGAGCCCGGTCCGCCCGTCACCGAGGACGCGCAGGGCGCGCTCGGCGCCTCGCGCCAGTCGATCGGCGGGTGCTGCCGCAGCCCCGGGCCGCGAGCTGCCCATCAGTCCGGGCGGGCGGCGTCGACCAGGTCGGTGACGAGGTCCTCGGCATCTTCGAGGCCGATGGAGACGCGAACCATGCCCGGCGAGAGGCCGGCGGCCGCGAGCTCGTCATCGGCGAGCTGTCGGTGGCTGGAGCTGGCCGGGTGGCTGACGAGCGTCTCGACGCCGCCGAGGCTCGTGGCATGGACGGCGACGCGGACCCGATCCAGGAAGCGCTCGCCCGCGGGTCGTCCCCCTTCGAGCACGACGGCGAGCATCCCGCCCGCCATCCCGCCGCACAGGACGCGCATCGCGAGCTCGTGCTGGGGATGAGAGGGCAGCCCCGGGTAGTGCACGGCGGCCACGCCCGGCGCGCCCTCGAGCGCCCGCGCCACGGTGAGCGCGTTCGACGAGTGCCGCTCCATGCGCAGCGCGAGCGTCTTCAGGCCGCGAAGCGCCAGGAAGGCCTCGAACGGCGACGCGTTGCCGCCGGCGTTCGTGACGATGCGCCGGGCCTCCGCGACGCGCTCCGCGGAGCCGACGAGGGCGCCGGCGATGATGTCGGAGTGGCCGCCGATGTACTTCGTCGTCGAGTGCACGACGAGGTCGGCCCCGAGCGCGAGCGGGGTGGCGAGTGCCGGCGAGGCGAACGTGCTGTCGACGGCGACGACGACGCCCCGAGCGTGCGCCAGCTCCGAGATGGCGGCGATGTCCGCGACCGCCGTCGTCGGGTTGCTGATCGTCTCGAGCCAGATGAGCCGGGTGCGCGGGCCGATCGCGGCCTCGACCGCCGCGAGGTCGGTCGTGTCGACCGCCTGGTAGCTCATCCCGGAACGCTCCAGGACGGCGCGTGCCAGGCCGATCATCCCGCCGTACACGGCACGCGGCATGATCAGCTCGTCGCCGCTGCGGAGCAGCGACAGGACGACGGCGTGGATGGCGGCCATCCCCGAGGCGGTCGTGATCGCGGCCTCGCCGCCCTCGAGCGCGGCAAGCGCGTCCTCGAGCGCGGCGTGCGTCGGGTTCGAGTAGCGCGAGTACGAGTGGCCCGGCCGGGCGAACTCGAGGAGGTCGCCGAGCTCGGTGGCATCGGCCACCTCGAACGTGCTGGTCGCGTAGATCGGCACGTTGACGGGCGGCTGGGGCACGTCCGGGATGCGGCTGGCAGCCCTGATCGCGCGGGTCGAGAATCCGGGCATGGACCTGAGTCTAGCAGCGGGTCCGAACGCCGCCGGCGAGACCCCGGTAGCATC
>CAZKFP010000078.1:0-8961 GCA_964552085.1 uncultured Steroidobacteraceae bacterium | reverse complement strand
AGCAGGCGGCCATCCGGAGACGTGGTCTCCAAGAGCCGCTCGGCGTGCCCACCGCCGCCGACGGTGCAATCAGCCACGGAGCTGCCGGGACCCACGGCCAGCGAGGTGAGAACCTCGTCGACCAGGACCGGCAGGTGCCCTTCTCCCATGTGGCGTTGCACCTCGTGTGTCGGACGGCGGGCCGAGCGGCCCGGAGACGCATGAATGGCCCGGGCACCGTCAAATGCCCAGGTCGGCGAGGTGCTCGGCGAGCGCCTCCGGCTCGTTCTCGATCTGGGACCGATACGGCTCCCACCGCGTCGATGCCCAGATCTCGAGCCGGTTCAGCGCGCCGACCACGACCACCTCGCTCTGGGTCAGGCCGGCGTACTCGCGCAGGTAGCTCGGGACGAGGACTCTCCCCTGCCGGTCGAGCTCCACCTCGACCGCTCCCGAGCTCATGAAGCGGCCGAACTGTCGCGCGGCCGCGTTCGTCGTCGGCAGGCCCTGGATCCTGGCTGCCAGCTCCTCCCACGTGTCGGAGGGAAAGATGGCGAGGCACCCATCCAGCCACCGAGCCAGCGTCGCGCCCTGGGCCAGGCGCGGCCGGAACCGCACCGGGACCGCAACGCGGCCCCGGTCGTCCAGCGCGTGCCGGAACTCCCCGGTCAGGAATGACGCTCGCTCCATGTGACCTGTCGTTCACCACTGCTCCCCATATGGCCCCATTTGGAACCACAGGGCGCCACTATACAGGGCAAACGCCACCCGTCAAGGGTTTTTTCACGCGGGATGTCGAAGCGCCGGCATCTGCCCGGGTCGCCGGGCGAGTCAGGGAGCGGGCGTCGCCTCGGGGAAGGTCGTCAGCTCGCTCTCGGGCAGGAACTCGGAGCGTCGCTCGCCGGCGGGGTTGAGGAACACGGCGCGGATCCGGAAGTCACCGGAGTCCGGATGCCGATACGACCACCCGGACAGGTCGCCGTCGACGGTCTCCCAGTACGTCTCGCCGTCGTCGCCACGAACCGGCTCGACCCTCGCGAACGAGAAGCCGGCGAACGAGGTGGACTGCGTGCCGGTGACCTCGCCGCCGGAGTCGACCTCGTACAGCGTGAAGCCGCCCGGACCGACGGAGACCTCGTAGAAGGCGAACTGGTCCCCGATCTCCGGCGTCGGCTCGGGCGTTGGCGTCGCCTGGGCGGAGGCGGAGGCCGTCGAAGCCGCCGACGGCGTCGGCTCGGGCGTGGCGGTCGCGGAGGGCATCGCGCTCGGCGCTGCCGTCGCCGACGTGGAGGGCGAGGGCACGACGGCGGTGCCGAAGCCGTCGGTCAGCAGGTAGGCCCCGGCGCCGGCGACGAGCAGGATGAGGGCAGGGACGAGGAGCAGCGGCCACGCGAGACGTCGCCGCTCTGCCGGCGGTGGGGCGGCAACCTCCGCTCGCGGGACGCGTCGCTGGCGGAGCGCCTCGAGCTCCTCGGTCGGGATGACGAGCACGCCACGCAGATAGCGCGGGCAGTTCCCGTAGCCCCGTTGCTGGCAGACGCGTGTCTGCTGCTCGGCCGACAGCGGAGCCGGATCGCCGAAGGCGTAGCACCGATGCTCGTCGCTGACGCCCTCGACATAGCCGGTGCGCTCATCGGCGAGGCCGAGAAACGGGCAGACATGCTCGGGACGCTCGGCGAGGCGTGCAAACACGGCGCGCCGCTCGGCCTCTCGCGCCGCCTCCTCCGCCGCCGCCTTCTCGCGCTTGCCTCGTCCGAACACGACACTCCTCGCCCGCACCACGGCACGTCCGCCGGAGCCTGAGTCTAGCGTGCACGCGGTCGACCCCGCGACCGCTCGCTCGGCCCCAGGGGATGGTACGAAGTCGTCATTGTTGACAGGACGCCACGAAGCGTAGCCTCACTCGACCGAGCACAACGAGGCACTGATCACCCAGAGGCGATCCATGGCGCTCAACCCGATCGAGGGCGAAGACACTCGCCGGCCGATCCCGCGATCCGGCCGTATTCGGCGCTGCTCGGTCCGGCACGTGAGCATCGTGCCCGGGGATCCCGCCACGGTCCAGGTCGACTGCCTGCTCGGCGGTGCCGAGCACCCGCTCCCCCTCGGCACGATGGACGAGGCGCGGCCAGTGTGCAACGCGTGCACGGCGCGCTCGGTCTGGCGCGAGGACGAGGACTGATCCCTGGAGAGCGGCCTGTAAGCCGAGTTCTGTCCCGGACCCGAGTCGCATCGGTCCCATGGACGGCCATCCATCTATGCGACCTACCCGGGAGCTGAGCGAGCAGCCTGCGCTCCCCTATTCGGTCTTGCTCCGGCTAGAGCTTGCCGCGTTTCACTCCCGCCGAAGCGGGCATCGTCACTGTGGCGCTATTCCTCGCCTCACGGCGGACGGGTGTTACCCGCTAGCCTGCTCTGAGGAGCTCGGACTTTCCTCGGACGCGGCCTTTCGACCGATGCGCCCGCGACCGTCCAGCCGCCTCCAGGGAGCGCCATTGTACCGCGTCGCTGCCCGAATTGGAACACCCGTTCGAAGTGGCCCGTCAGCCGTCGATCGCCACGTTGCTCAGGCGGTCCGCGTCCTTGTTCAGTGCGCGCGGCACGTGCCCGACCGTGTATCCATCGAGGGTGCGCAGCATCTCCATGACCGCCGCGTGGATCGGCTTCAGGTCGGGATGCTTGACGCGGTAGATGCCGCTGATCTGGCGGGCGACGAGCTCCGTGTCCATGCGCAGGTCGACGTGCGTGGCGCCGAGGCGCCGCGCCTCCTCGAGCGCCAGGCGCACGGCCGTCCACTCGGCGACGTTGTTCGTCGCGTGCCCGAGGCCCTCGGCCAGCTCGGCGAGCACGGTCCCATCGGCCGCGTCGCGCAGGATGGCCCCCGCGCCGGCGGGACCGGGATTGCCGCGGGCGGCACCATCGGTATGGATCAGGACGCGCATGCGTGTCCGCTCACGGCAGGCCGGCCAGACCAATCTCGCTCGTCACCTCGAGGATCGCCCGCGTGACCCTGATCCCGCGCGGGCAGGCCTCAACACAGTTGAACGTCGTGCGGCAGCGCCACACGCCGTCGGGGTCGGCCATGATCTCGAGCCGCTCCTGCGTGGCCGTGTCGCGCGAGTCGACGATGAAGCGATGCGCGTTCACGATCGCCGCCGGACCGACGTACGACTGGTCCGACCAGAAGACCGGGCAGCTCGTCGTGCAGGCGGCGCACAGGATGCAGCGGCTCGTGTCCTCGTACCGCTCGCGATCGGCCGGCGACTGGCGGCGCTCCTTGCCGTCCGGCGGAATCTCGTCGTTCACGAGGAACGGCTTGACCGACCGGTACTGCTCCCAGAACGGGTCCATGTCGACGAGCAGGTCCTTGATGATCGCCATGCCGCGCATCGCCTCCACGGTGATGACCGGTCCGGCGTCCCTGACGAGGTACTCGCAGGCGAGGCGGTTGCGCCCGTTGATGACCATCGCGTCCGACCCGCACACGCCGTGCGCGCACGAGCGGCGGAACGTCAGCGTGCCGTCGGTGTACCACTTCACCTGATGCAGGAGGTCGAGGACCCGGTCGGTCGGCTCGGCGGAGACGGCGTACTCCTCCCAGTGCGGCTCCTCGTCGGCCTCCGGGTTGTAGCGGCGGATGCGCAGCTGAACGTCCATCGGTCCCCTAGTAGGTCCGCGCCTTGGGCTCGAACTTCGTGATCGTCACCGGCTTGTAGGACAGCGCGATCTCGCCCGACGCCGGCGAGCGCGTCGCGAACGTGTGCTTCAGCCAGCCGACGTCGTCGCGCTCGGGAAAATCCTCGCGCGCGTGGCCGCCACGCGTCTCCGTCCGCGCCAGCGCCGAGGTGACGGTCGCCTCCGCGCAATCGATGAGGAAGCCCAGCTCGAGCGCCTCGCCGAGGTCGGTGTTGTACCGGCAGCCCCGATCGTCCACCCGCAGATGCTGCGCCCGCTCGCGGAGCGCCGCAACCGCGTCACGGCACTCGACGAGGAGCTGCTCCGTCCGGTACACGCCGCACTTGTCGAACATGACCTCCTGCAGCTCGCCGCGGATGACGGCCGGACGCTCTCCCTCCGAGCCGGCCAGCAAGCCAGAGACGAGCGACTGAACGAAGGACTCCGCCCCCGGATCGGCGGCGGGCGACGGCAGCGCGCCGAGGTCGGCGGCCATCCGCTTGCCGGCCCGGCGACCGAAGACGAGGATGTCGAGCAGGGAGTTCGTCCCGAGCCGGTTCGCGCCGTGGACCGAGACGCACGCCACCTCCCCGGCGGCGTAGAAGCCGGGGACGACCGTGCCGCTCGCGTCCGCCAGGACGCGGCCGTCGACGTCGGTCGGGACGCCGCCCATCGCGTAGTGCGCGGTCGGCTGGATCGGCACGAGGTCGGTCAGCGGGTCGAGGCCGAAGTACGTCCGGATGAAGCCACTCATGTCCGGCAGCTTCTTCTCGAGCACCTCGGCGCCGAGATGGCGCACGTCGAGATGGACGTAGTCGGCGCCGCCGATCCCGCGACCCTCGGCGATCTCGAGGTAGATGCTGCGGCTCACGACGTCACGGGACGCGAGGTCCTTCATCGTCGGCGCGTAGCGCTCCATGAAGCGCTCGCCGCTGTCGTTCACGAGGAAGCCGCCCTCGCCGCGCATCGCCTCGCTGAGGAGGAACCCGAGCTTGTACATGCCGGTCGGGTGGAACTGGAAGAACTCCATGTCCTCGAGCGGCAGGCCGCGTCGGTACGGGATCGCCATCCCGTCACCGGTGAGCGTATGCGCGTTGCTCGTGACCTTGAAGACCTTGCCGTAGCCGCCGGTCGCGAAGAGGACGGCGCGGGCACGGAAGGCGTGCAGCTCGGACGTGGCGGTCTGGAGGGCGATGACGCCGCTCACCGGGCCGTCGGGGCCGTCGGGCAGGGCGAGGTCGAGGACCTGGTACTCGTCAAAGAAGCTCACTTCGCGCCGGATGCACTGCTGGAAGAGCGTCTGGAGGATGGCGTGCCCGGTGCGATCGGCGGCGAAGCAGGCGCGCCGCACCGGTCCCTCCCCGAAATTACGGGTATGGCCACCGAAGCGACGCTGGTTGATGAGCCCGTCCTCGGTGCGGTCGAACGGCAGGCCGAGGTGCTCGAGGTTGATGATCGTCTCGACGGCGTCGTGGCACATGACCTCGGCCGCGTCCTGGTCGACGAGGTAGTCCCCGCCCTTGACCGTGTCGAACCAGTGCCACTCCCAGTGGTCCTCCTCCGTGTTGCCGAGGGCCGCGCAGACGCCGCCCTGCGCGGCGCCGGTGTGCGAACGAGACGGATAGAGCTTGCTGATGACACCGATGCGGGCTTCCGGCCCGAGCTCCTGCTTGAGCTCGAGCGCGGCGTACAGCCCGGCCCCGCCGGCGCCCACGACGACGGCGTCCATCTCGTGGACCCGGGACTGCGGGATGGCGCTGCGGCCGGCGAGGAGCGTCACGAGCCGGCCACGCCATGCGCGTTCGGATCGAAGAACGCGATGACGGCCATCCCGAGGACGAGCCACACGACGCTCACGACGAGGAGGGCCCCGACGAGGAGGTTGCGGGCCGTCCGGTTCGCGACGTAGTCGCCGATGACGATCCGCGTGCCGTTCGCGCCGTGCACGAACGCGAGGACGAGGAGGAGCAGGTCGTAGATGCGCCAGAACGGCGTCCCCCATCGGCTCTGGACGAAGGCGAAGTCGATCTCGCCGCCGGCGAGCTCAACGAGCACGTGCATGATGAACATGTGGCCGAGCGCGAGGAAGACGAGCGCGAGGCCCGAGAGGCGCATGAAGTACCACCAGAAGCGCTCGCGCCCCGATGCCTCCGGCTTCGGACGGGCCGCCCGCGACGGGTTCGTGTAGATCGTTCGCGGTCGGCGCACGGTCGCGGTCACGGGCTGCCCCACGGCGCGAACGGACGCAGCATGATGTAGGTCAGCGGGAGCATGGCGGTGACGGTCGCCCCGATGACGCCGTACGTCAGCGGGCGGTAGTAGACGGTCAGGGACGGCCAGAAGTCCATGACGATGACGCGCAGCCCGTTGAGCGCGTGATAGACGAGGGCCGCCATGAGCACGACCTCGCCGAGGCGTGCGGGCAGGTTCTTGAAGATCCCGACCGCGGCGTTGTACACCTCCGGCCCGAAGAGGAGCATCGACGTCTCGACGATGTGCATGAAGAGGTAGAAGAGCACGCCGAGCCCGCTGGCGCGGTGCCCGAACCAGGCGAGCTGCGCCCACGACACGCGGTAGCCGAACAGGGTGATCACGTCGATAGCTCTCCCACGGGGCGCCGCCGGCCGGCGACGCGGACGAGCGGCCTCTCGATTCTAGCCGAGGCGCACGGTCCGACGCGGGAGCTCAAGCCGAGGCTCGCACCCGCGCCGCGACCGTCTCACCAAACTCGCGCGTGCCCGCCGAGCCGCCGAGGTCGTACGTCACCCGCTCCCCCGCCGCGATGACCTCGCGCACGGCCAACTCAACCGCGTCGGCGGCGGCGAGCTCGCCGAGGTGGCGGAGCATGAGCGCGCCGCTGAGGATGAGCGCGGTCGGGTTCGCCTTGTCCTGGCCGGCGTACTTCGGCGCGGAGCCGTGAACCGGCTCGAAGACGGCCGCCCGCTCGCCGATGTTCGCGCCCGGCGCCACGCCCAGGCCGCCGACGAGCCCGGCCGCGAGGTCCGAGATGATGTCGCCGTACAGGTTCGGCAGGACGAGGACGTCATACAGCTCCGGCTTCTGGACGAGCTGCATGCACATGTTGTCGACGATGCGGTCCTCAAACTCGATGCGCCCGGCGTACTCGGCCGCGACCTGGCCGCAGCTCTCGAGGAAGAGGCCGTCGGAGAGCTTCATGATGTTCGCCTTGTGCACCGCGGTCACCTTGCGGCGGCCGTTCTTCACCGCGTACTCGAAGGCGTAGCGCGCGATCCGCTGCGAGGCGGCCCGGGTGATGATCTTGATGCTCTCCGCGGCGTCCGGCCCGACCCGGTGCTCGATCCCGGCGTACAGGTCCTCGGTGTTCTCGCGCACGATGATGAGGTCGACGTCGGTGTAGCGCGACTCGACGCCCTGCATCGTCCGCGCCGGCCTGACGTTGGCGTACAACTCGAGCGCCATGCGCAGCCCGACGTTCACCGAGCGGAAGCCGGAGCCGACGGGCGTCGTGATCGGTCCCTTGATGGCGACGCCGTTCCTGCGGATCGACTCGATGACGCGGTCCGGCAGCGGCGTGCCCTCGGCCGTGATCGTCGCCTCGCCGGCCTCCTGGACGTCCCAGTCGAAGCCGATGCCGGTCGCCTCCAGGACCCCCTTCGTCGCCTCGGCCAGCTCCGGACCGATCCCGTCGCCGGGGATGAGCGTGACGGCGTAGCTCAACGGAATCTCACCTCGCGTGCGGCCGGTCAAAGCGCCGGCGTTCGGCCCCGAAGTCTAGGCCGATCGGTCCCGATCGTCCCGTCGGGCTACAATCCTGCCCATTCCCCGACGTCGGCTGCAGCCCCCCACCCGAGCGAGTGCGCGCCGGCATCCACGCAGCAGGAGATGTGAGTGAAGCTCCAGGAGTATCGGAGCAAAGAGATCCTCGCGCGCCACGGCGTGCCGCTCCAGGCGGGACGCACCGCGACGTCGCCCGGGGAGGCGCGGGCCGCCGCCGAGGCGATCGGCGGGCCGGTCGTCGTCAAGGCGCAGGTGCTCGTCGGTGGCCGAGGTAAGGCCGGCGGCGTGAAGCTCGCGGCGACGCCGGACGAGGCGGAGCAGGTGGCGCGCCAGATCATCGGCCTCGACATCAAGGGCACGACCGTGAAGACCGTGCTCGTCGCACCGGCCGCCGAGATCGCGCACGAGTACTACCTCGGCCTCATCCTCGACCGGGCGGCGAAGGCGATCACCGTCATCGCCAGCGCGGAGGGTGGGGTCGAGATCGAGGAGACGGCGAAGACGAACCCCGATGCCATCCTGCGACTCGCGCTCCACCCGCTCATCGGCCTGCAGGAGCACGAGGTCCGGCGCGTCGCCTTCTTCCTGGGCCTCCCGGCCGACCTGCGGAAGGACTTCGCGACGGTCATGCGCGGGCTGCACGCGGCGTTCGTCGAGTCCGATGCCGATTTGGCGGAGATCAACCCGCTCGTCGTGACCGACGACGGCCAGCTCCTCTCGCTCGACGCGAAGATCGTGCTCGACGACTCGGCGCTACCGAGGCATCCCGACCTCGAGGCGATGCGCGACCTCAACGAGGAGGAGCCGTCGGAGATCTCGGCGCGCGAGGCGGGCATCAGCTTCATCAAGCTCGACGGCAGCATCGGCTGCATGGTCAACGGCGCCGGGCTGGCGATGACGACGATGGACCTCGTCAAGCTGGCCGGCGGCGAGCCGGCAAACTTCCTCGACATCGGCGGCGGAGCGAAGGCGGACAAGGTGACCGCGGCCTTCCGGATCATCCTCGACGACGAGAACGTGAAGGCCATCCTCATCAACATCTTCGGCGGCATCACGCGTGGCGACGAGGTCGCCCGCGGCATCGTCGAGGCACGGGCCAGCCTCCAGCGCGAAGTGCCGATGGTCGTGCGGATCGTCGGCACGAACTCAGAGGAGGCGAAGCCGATCCTGGCCGAGGCAAACCTGATCACGGCCGACTCGCTCGACGACGCTGCGGCGAAGGCGGTCGCGGCGGCCGGAGGCGCGACATGAGCATCCTCGTCAACGCCGACACCCGGCTCCTCGTCCAGGGCGTCACCGGGCGCGAGGGGGAGTTCCACTCGACGGCCATGCTCGAGTACGGCACGAACATCGTCGCCGGCGTCACGCCCGGCAAGGGCGGCCAGTCCGCGCTCGACGGCCGGGTCCCGGTCTTCGACACCGTGGCCGAGGCCGTGAAGCAGACCGGAGCGAACGCGTCGTGCATCTTCGTGCCGGCGGCCTTCGCGCCGGACGCGATGCTCGAGGCCTCGGCGGCGGCCGTCCCGCTCGTCGTCTGCATCACCGAGG
>CAZKFP010000077.1:0-2538 GCA_964552085.1 uncultured Steroidobacteraceae bacterium | reverse complement strand
CCTGCTGCCAGCCCTTGCAGCTCAGGTCGGTCCCGCGCGGGGCGCGGACGGTCCGCGGACCGCTCTTCGGCGCGACGGTCGTCATGCGGATGATGATAGGCCGCCTCTCGCGGGTGTGGCCGGATCGTCAGGGAACGCGCGTCACCGACTCGACGACGAACTCGGTCCGGCAGCGCGCCACCATCTCCGCCTCCGAGGGTGCCGGAAAGGCCGTCGGGTCACTCGAGGTCGCGCGGCACGTCTCGGCGGCGGGATCGTCGAAGTGGCCGATGACGTCGACCGTCGGTCCCGGCCCGACGTCCTGTGGCACGTCCGGCGGGAAGCGAAGCAGCATCGCGATCTCGCCGGGCGCTGCCCCGAAGCCGCAGCCGCTCGTGCCCGCCAGCCAGGCGGGCTCGTAGCTCACCGGCCCGTCGGCGACCCCGCACCCGCCGTCGCCGCCGCGGAACTCGATCGTCCGGTCCTCGAAGCACGCGAGCCGCTCCTCGGGCGCCAGCGCGAGGAGCGCATCGAGGTCGGACGGCTCCGGGCACGAGAGGTCCTCCATCACGATCCACGCCTCGCCATCCCGGTGGGCCGAGGCAATCCAGCCGAACGGTCGCTCGCGCTCGCCATCGGGTCGGATCGGGAGCACCTGGTACCAGGTGTAGCCATCGGCGACGCGGGGGCCGTCCACGACGAGGACCCGGTCTCCAGCGGTCAGGCGTGCCGGCAGGATCGTGTCGCGATTCGCGACGCTCGGCTCGGTCCGCACGACGAGGTTGTCCACGACGACCTCCCAGATCGTGTCCAGCACCGCGGTGTCGTCGCCCGGGTCGGGAGAGGCCGGAGCGGCCGATGTCGCGCTCGGGGCGGCGGATGCGCTTGCGCCGACGCTTGGGACCGAGGCCGACGCGGACGCCGTCGCCGAGGCCGACGCGGTCGCGGTTTCGCCGGGGTCCCCGACCGGCGATCGGTCCCCGAGCGTGGAGACGCTGATGAGCGCACCGACGAGGAGCGCGGCCACCGCCACGACCGACCCCAGGGCAATCCATCTCCCGCGGCTCATGCGGCGGATGATAAGCCGCTCAGCCGTCGCCGAACGGGTTCGGGCGCTTCGGCTTCTCGGGCGGCAGGCGGAAGAGGTCGTCCGGGTCGCGCGCCGGTGGGAGCGGCAGCGGCCACTCGTCGCCCTCGTCGGACGGCGTGCTGGCGCGGAGCAGGCCGGACCACGCGTCGGCATCGGTCTCGCCGGTGAGCTCGCGACGGTAGACCGGGAAGCGCTCGTCACCGGCGAGGTGCTCGAATGCCGCCGCCTCGTACACCGATGCCGGCCCGGGCGATGGCAGCCACGGATCCTCGACACCCTCCGGGTAGGCCTCGACGGCGATGATCCCGCGCCGGTCGAGCTCCGCGCAGACCGCCTCGAGCAACGCGACTGCGGACGCGACGCGAGACTCACCCTCGTCCGAGATCTGGAGGCAGGTGATGACCCACGGCGCCGGGGACTCGGGGAGCTGCGGGTAGCGGTCGCGGATTGACTGGGCGCGCGGGTACGTGCTCAGCGGGCCGAACTGCGCGTAGCCGACCGCGACGCGCGAGCCCGTATCAGTCTGGTAGGCGAGCATGCCGTACGAGCCCGAGACGGCGCGCGCGACGAGCAGCCGGGTTCGTTTGAGGCGGGCCCGTGCCGCGGCATCGGGCGCTCCGGCTTCGGGGGCCTCGCGGCCGCCGTCGATGCGCTCCCAGTAGTCGCACGTCTGGCACCGCGCTCCCGGTTGGGTGGGGGCCGGGATCTCGTCGAAGCTGTCGTCGTCGACGAGGACGAAGTGGAGCTCAGGCATGTGCGTCGCGCGTCGACCCGGTGGCGAGTAGGTCGCCGGCATGCACGAGCTCGCGGAGCGTCGCGATGTCGGGGGCGGGGGGCCGATCGGCGTCGAGGTGCGGGACGCGGCCGCGGATCATGGCGTGGGCGGCCGCCACGCCGGCCCCCGGCCGCAGCGGCGCGCGGAAGTCGAGCCCCTGGGCGGCGCACAGCGCCTCGATGGCGAGGACCTGCTCCGCGCACTCGACCGCCCGCCGCAGGTGCAGCGCCGACGTGCCGCCCATGCTCACGTGATCCTCCTGGTTGGCGCTCGTCGGGATCGTGTCGACCGACGATGGATGCGCGAGCGTCTGGAGCTCGTTGACGAGCGCGGCCGCGGTGTAGTGCGCGATCATCAGCCCGCTCTCGACGCCCGGCCGCTCGGCGAGGAACGCCGGCAGGCCCGACAGGTGCGCGTCGACGAGCCGCGCGGTCCGCCGCTCCGAGATGGAGGCCAGCTCGCTCACCGCCATCGTTGCGTAGTCGAGCGCGAGCGCCAGCGGCTCGCCGTGGAAGTTGCCACCCGAGACGACCTCGCCGGAGGGGAGGACGAGCGGGTTGTCGGTGGCCGCGTTGAATTCGACGCGGAGCACGCGCTCGAGCTCGCCGAGCGCGTCGCGCGCCGCGCCATGGACCTGGGGCATGCAGCGCAGGCTGTAGGCGTCCTGGACCTTGTGTGGGCTGGAGGCATGGGA
>CAZKFP010000076.1:0-3884 GCA_964552085.1 uncultured Steroidobacteraceae bacterium | reverse complement strand
TCGCTGGGAGCGCCCGCCGCGCCGTGCCGACCCGACCGTGCAGCTCATGCAGGACCGCGGCGACGCGCACGAGCTGGCCCACCTCGAGAAGCTGCGCGCCGAGGGCCGCAGCGTCGTCGAGATCGAGAAGGACGACCTGACGACGCCGGCCCGGCTGCTCGCCGCGCAGGCCGAGACGCTGGCCGCCATGCGAGCCGGTGCCGACGTCATCTTCCAGGCGACCTTCTTCGATGGCCGGTGGCGCGGTCACGCCGACTTCCTGTATCGCGTCGAGCGACCGAGCCCGGTCCTCGGTGACTACAGCTACGACATCGCCGATACGAAGCTCTCGCGCGGCGTCAAGGCCGCCGCGATCATCCAGATGTGCGTCTACGCCGATCTCCTCGCCCGCCTCCAGGGCGTCCTGCCCGAGACGGTCTACGTCGTGACCGGCGACGGCGTCGAGCGTGCCCATCGGCTCACCGACTACGCCGCCTACTTCCGCTATGCCCGGAACCGGTTCGAGCAGCGGGTCCTCGGTGGCTCGGGAGGCCTCGACACGTACCCCGACCCGGTCGAGCACTGCCGGGTCTGCGTCTGGTACCCGACCTGCATCCAGCGCCGCCGCGACGACGACCACCCTTCGATCGTCGCCGGCATTCGGCGCGTCGACACCGAGCGCTTCATGAGCGCCGACGTGCGGACGCTCACGCAGATCGCGGAGCTCCCGGCGGACGCATCGGTCCCGGAGGTCGAGCCGCATGCCCGACGCCGGCTCAGCGACCAGGCACGGCTTCAGCTCCACGAGCGCGTGACCGGGGAGCGGGTGTACGAGCTCATCCCGCCCGAGCCCGACGCGAGCGGCCGCGGGCTCGCGGCCCTGCCGGAGCCGACGCCGTGGGACGTCTTCTTCGACATCGAGTCCGACCCGTGGGCGCTCGACGACGGCCTCGAGTACCTGCTCGGCGTCGCGATCACGGTCGACGGGGAGCAGACGTACCTGCCGTTCTGGTCGCACGACCGCGACGAGGAGAAGCTGGCCTTCGAGTCGTTCATCGACTTCTGCATCGAACGGCTCGGCGCGCACCCGCAGATGCACGTCTTCCACTACGGCGGGTACGAGTCGGGTGCGGTGAAGCGGCTCATGCGGCGCCACGCGACGCGCGAGGACGAGGTCGATCGGCTGCTGCGTGGCGGGGTCTTCGTCGACCTGCTCAACGTCGTGCGCCAGGGTGTGCGCGCATCTGTCGAGTCGTACTCGCTCAAGCAGATCGAGAAGTTCTACCTCGCCCAGCGCGAGGGCCCGGTGACCGAGGCCGGCTTCAGCGTCGTCGAGTACGAGCGCTGGATGCGGGAGCGCGACGACACCATCCTGCAGAACATCGCCGACTACAACCGCGACGACTGCATCTCCACGCTCGAGCTGCGGGACTGGCTCGAGGAACGCCGGGCCGAGGCGGTTCGAACCTTCCCTGTTGCCGCCGAGTGGACCCGGCCGCCCATCCTGGCCGGGCTGCCGACTGAGGCCCAGGAGGAGCGATCGGCCGCGGTGCAGGAGCGGATGGATGCCCTGACCGATGGCGTCGGCGCCGACCGAACCCTCCGCGCACCCGAGCAGCAGGGCCGATGGCTGCTCGCGCAGCTCCTCGACTGGCATCGGCGCGACGACAAGCCCGCGTGGTGGAACTGGCACGACCTGCGGCAGAAGTCGACGGAGGAGCTCATCGGCGCCAGCGAGGGGATCGGCGGCCTGACGTTCGAGCGGGAGCTCGGCCCGGAGAAGAAGAGCGTCCTGCGTCGCTACCGATTCCCGCCGCAGGACCACAAGTTCCGCATCGGGTCGAAGCCGATCGACCCCGACCCACGCCACGGCGACTTCGGAGCCGATGCCGGCAAGATCCGGGACATCGACGACGTCGAGGGCTACCTGGACCTCAAGGTCGGTCCGAAGCGACAGCCGTTCCATCCGACCGCGCTCATTCCCGACCAGCCACCCCCGGCCCGGGCGATGCGGGACGCGCTGCTCCGGATCGCCGACGGCGTCATCGAGCACGGGATGGAGGGTCCCGGCCCGTTCCGCGCAGCCCGCGAGCTGCTCCTCTGCCGGCAGCCGCGCGTCACCGGCACGCTCGCCGGGGAGCGGCTCGTGCGCGACGGCGAGGCGACGCTCGACGCGGCGCGCCGGATCGCGACCGCGCTCGACGAGACGGTCCTGCCGATCCAGGGGCCGCCCGGGACCGGGAAGACGTACACCGGGGCGCGGATGATCGTCGAGCTCGTCCGAGCGGGGAAGCGGGTCGGGATCGCCGCCCAGTCGCACAAGGCAATCTCGAACCTGCTCCACGAGGTGATCGTCGCGGGCCGCGAGGCGGGCGTCCCGTTCCGTGCGATGCAGCGCTGCGACACCGGGGACGAGGTGACCGGCGACCCGAGCGTCACGCTCAGCTCGAACAAGGATATCGACGCCGCCCTCGCCGAGCGAGAGGTCGACGTCGTGGCCGGCACGTCGTGGCTTATCGCCAGGGAGGAGCTCGTCGGCACCCTCGACGTCCTGTTCGTCGACGAGGCCGGGCAGATGTCGCTCGCGAACGTCGTGGCGATGAGCGGCGCCGCGTCATCGGTCGTGCTCCTCGGCGACCCGAACCAGCTGCCGATGGTGAGCCAGGGCGTCCATCCCGAGGGCGCCGGCGAATCGGCTCTCGAGCACCTGCTCGGGTCGGCCGTCACGCTCGATGACCGATGCGGGCTCTTCCTCGAGACGACGTGGCGGATGCATCCGGCGGTCAACGAGTACATCTCGACGGCGTTCTACGAGGATCGGCTCGGGACGCACCCCTCAACCGAGCTCCAGCGGATCACCTCCGCCGAGCCGCTGCTCGACGGGGTCGGGGTCCGCTTCGTCGACTGCGAGCACGAGGGCAACGCGTCGAAGTCGCCACAGGAGGCCGCGGTCATCGCCGAGCTCGTCGACGGCCTCCTCGGCTCGTCGTGGACGGACCGATTCGGAGAGGCGAATGAGATCCAGGCCGAGAACATCATCATCGTGGCGCCGTACAACGCGCACGTCGCCGAGATCGCCCGGGCCGTGGAGGCGCGGCTTGGACCCGGTATCCGCGTCCCGGTCGGCACCGTCGACAAGTTCCAGGGCCAGGAGGGCGCGATCGCGATCTACTCGATGGCGAGCTCGAGCCGCGACGACGCGCCCCGCGACATGGACTTCCTCTACAGCCGCAACCGCCTGAACGTCGCCGTCTCGCGGGCCCGGGCCGTCGCGATCGTCATCGCCAGCCCGAGGCTCCTCGAGGCGAACTGCCGGACCCCGGAGCAGATGCGGCTCGTCAACGCGCTCTGCCAGCTCGTCGAGCACGCGCGCGGGGTGTGACGCGAAAGAGGAGCCCGCTCGGGGCTCCTCTTTCGTCGCTTGGTGTGGAGCTCGGCTCCATCGGTCGGGTCAGATGGTCACGTTCGCGGGGCGAAGGACCGGGACCTCGACTGCCTCCGGGCGCGTGGCCCACACGAGGCCGGCGCCGGTGAGGAAGAAGACGACGCCGACTCCGGCGAACAGGGCGGCCAGTCCGAGGCCGAGCGTCAGCGCGGCGGCGGTGCCGGTGCCGACACCGAGCTCAGCGATGAGCGCGTGTGCCACGCCGGTCCAGGCCTGCGCCCGTGCCGGACCCTCGAGCGGATGCTCGCGGTCGAAGTCGGCCCAGTAGCGGCCGTCGACGGCGAACTCGTACGTGCCGGCCTTGAACATCTCGCCGTTGTACTCGACGTCCTCTTCGAGCACGATCGTCTGCGTCCCGTTCAGCGTGTGGTACGCCACGGTCGCCATCTGGAACATGTACTCGGACCCGGTGTTGACGATCGGGTCGTTGGGATCGAGCTCCGCGGTGACGACCGGATAG
>CAZKFP010000075.1:0-4171 GCA_964552085.1 uncultured Steroidobacteraceae bacterium | reverse complement strand
ACGACGTTCGCGTCCGCGGCGTCGCCGTGGACGAGCAGCGCGAAGCTCGGCAGCAGGACGAGCACGAGGACGGTGAAGATGTCCTCGACGATGAGCCAGCCGACCGCGGCGCGGCCATGGATCGTGTCGAGCGCGTTGCGGACGATGAGCGCGCGCAGCAGGACGACGGTGCTCGCGACCGAGAGTGAGAGGCCGAGGACGACGCCGGCGACGACGCCCCAGCCCAGGAGGAGCGCCAGGCCGACGCCGAGGGTCGTGGCAACGGCGATCTGCCCGACCGCGCCGGGGATGGCGATGCCGCGCACGGCGAGCAGGTCCCGGAAGCTGAAGTGGATCCCGACCCCGAACATGAGCAGGATCACGCCGATCTCCGCCAGCTCGGTCGCCAGCTCCTGGTCGGCGAAGATGCCGGGCGTGAAGGGCCCGAGGGCGACGCCGGCCAGCAGGTAGCCGACGATCGATGGAAGTCCCAGGCGTCGGACGACGAGCCCGGCAAGGAACGCGGCGCTCAGCCCGAGGGCGATCGTGGTGATGAGTGCGCCGCCGTGCTCCAAGCGCGTCCTCTCAGGCGTGTCGCAACGTCGAAGGCTGCTGGATGGTGCGGATGGGGAAGAGGGCTGAGAAGCTGGTCGGGGCGAGAGGACTCGAACCTCCGACCTCGTCGTCCCGAACGACGCGCGCTACCTACTGCGCCACGCCCCGACCGAAGGAGCGCCATGCTAGCAGGCGACGGGTATTTCGGTCCAACGGCAGCACCCCCCGTATAGTCGCCCGATGCGCGCCCGACTCCTCACCTGGACGCTCGTCACCAAGCTGGCCGTCCTCGCGATCGGTATCGCCGCGCTGTGGACCGTCACCGGCAACCCGCCGGGCCTCCTCGAGCCCTGGCACCGATGGGACGCGCCGCACTACACCGACATCGCCGTCTTCGGCTACATGGCGGACGACCCCGGAACGCTCTTCGCGCCCGGCTACGAGCAGGTCTACCCCGGCGACCTCGACCTGTACATCGTCTTCTTCCCGCTCTACCCGTGGCTCGTCGGCGCGGTCAACGCCGTCATCGATGACCCCCTCCTCGCCGCCTTCCTCGTCTCGACGATCGCGTCGCTCTTCGTGGCGCCGGTTCTCTACCGGCTCGTGGCCGAGGACTGCGGCGAACGCATCGGGCTGTGGTCGGCGGGCTTCCTGCTCATCTTTCCGACCGCGTACTTCCTGCACATCGGCTACACCGAGAGCCTGTTCCTGGCGCTCGCCTTCGGCTCGCTCTGGCTGGCACGCACGGACCGATGGTGGGGCGCCGGCATCCTCGGCGGCCTCGCCGCGCTCACCCGCGTGAACGGCCTCGTGCTCATCCCGGCGCTCATCGTCGAGGCGTATCTCCAGTGGCGCGTGCATCGGCGGCTGGAGGTCGGATGGCTGGCGATCGGCCTCGTCGGCATCGGCTTCGCGGCCTACCTCGGGCTGAACTGGGCCGTCTACGGCGACCCGTTCGCATTCAGCGAGATCCAGCGCACGCACTGGTTCAAGGACCTCTCGCCGCCGTGGGAGGGGGTCGCGGGCACGATCCGCTGGATCGGCGCCGACGATCCGAACGTCGCGTTCACGCTCGGCTGGATGGAGCTGGTCTTCATCGCGCTCGGTTTCGTCGCGACGATCGCGACGGCGTTCCGGCTGCGCCCGACCTGGACGGCCTGGATGGCCGGGAACTGGCTCCTCGTCGTCAGCACCGGCTTCGTGATGAGCGTGCCCCGCTACTCGCTCGTGCTGTTCGGCATCTTCGTGTGGGCGGCGATCATCGCGACGCGCTGGCGGTGGGCCGGCGGGGTCCTGGCGGCGGTGTCGCTCGCCGGCCTCGCCTACTTCGCCTGGCGCTTCGGCTCCGGCCAGTGGGCGTTCTAGAGGGGCACGGAAATGTCCCGAAGGAACCGCGGCGGCCGTTGAGGTGATCTCGGGCCAGCCAGCCGCCCCTTCGGGACGTGCGCATCATGCGGTGCCGGTGGCGGACGGATCAAGCCCCTTTATCCACAGCCTCGGGCGGTGCATGGCGAGTTATCCACAGCTCGTCCAGACCGGCGGCGTCGCCGAGGGGGATGCGGCCGCGACCGATTCGCGCTGCGTCGATGCCATCGACGCTGCCGCCGGGGTTAGTTCCGGTTCCCCACCTCCACGCCCACACTCGCGGTCGCTCCACGCCCAACGTCGGCACGGCAGACACTCCGTCAGCCTGGGCACACAGAGCCGACGCGAGTGTCGACGGGAGCGACAGAAGGGGATGCCAGGCGGAGGAGCCCACGCCTGTGTCGATGGAAGCGACGAAAGCCGCTGGTAAGCCGCCGATACACGCGCCGCACCATCATCGGTGCATGCGCGACCGACAGGCTGCCAACCTTCTGCGACTGGCCCGCGTCCGCCTGGATCTACGCCAGAGCGATGTCAGTCAGCGCGCCGGCATTTCGCGCACCTCGATCGCGGAGCACGAGCTGGGACGCATCGAAGGGTCCACCGTCCGAAGCCTGCGGATGCACGCCGATGGCGTCGGGCTGACGCTCGAGGTGATCTTGCGCGGATCGACTGGCGAGTTGGTCAAGGACGAGGAGCATGCCCTCCTCACGCAGTGGGTCAAGCGACAGCTCGACCCGGTCGGCTGGCTGACCGACGCCGAAGCGAGCTACAGCATCTACGGCGAGCGGGGCCGAATCGACCTGCTGGGCTGGCGGGCGGATCGACGGATCGTTCTCATCGACGAGCAGAAGACCGACGTCTCGGATGTCCAGGACCTGCTCGGCATGCTGAGCACCAAGCAGCGACTCGCGAAGCAGATCGCTGGAGAACGCGGCTGGCACGCCGAAACGGTCGCCGTCCTGCTGGTGATCACCCGAACCGAACGTAACGTACGCACCGTCCGACGATTCTCTGCCCTGTTCGAGCGGTTCGCGCTGCGCGGCCCCGAAGCCATCCGCTGGCTGCGCGATCCACGCGGTACGGCACACATGCTCATCTTCGTCCCACCGAGCGCCGTTGGCCGGGCAGCGTGGCGCAACGGACGACGTCGCGTGCAGGGACGGTCACGGCGAATTAGGCCGGCCACCACGTAACGTCGCCACCACCGACCCTCCGCAGGCCGACGCGCCCGCCACAGGCCAGTAGGTCGACCGTGGCGACACTGTTCCTCGGTATGTCAATCGGAGCGACGCAACAACCCTAGGTAGAGCTCAGTCGAAACAGTGTCGCTCAGGTCGACGCATGAACGACATCGTCCAGGTCGTGAGCGTCGGCCAACGGCCGGCTGTCGGCGAGGTACCCGTCGGGGCGCACGAGCCAGACGCGCGAATCCCCATAGACCGATCCAGGACCGATGACGACGACCGGGACCGCGGGCTCCACGTCCAGCGGCCGCGGCGCGAGCAGGACGAAGCCCGAGCCGAGCTCGTCGCGCAGCCGCCCGCCCGCCGGCAGCGGCACGTCCGGCGCGACCGATCCGTGACGCGGCAGCGACGCGTCCTCGGGCCCGGTCGCCGGGTACGTCGCGGGCTCGGCAAGGCGGCCCGAGTTCACCCGTCGCCGGAACCACGTCGAGCGCGGCGCCATGCGCAGCACGAGGTCGCGCCACGCCCGCCGCGGCAGGCCGTGCGGGGCCATGAACCGCATCGTGGCATCGGTGGCGGCGAGGTTCGCGAGCGCCGCCGGCCGTCGCTCGGCGTCGTACGCGTCGAGGAGGCGGTCCGGGGCTGCTCCACATGTGACGGCGGCGAGCCGCCAGGCGAGGTTCTCGGCGTCGGCGACGCCAGAGTTCAGTCCGCGCGCGCCGAACGGTGACATGACGTGAGCCGCGTCGCCGGCGAGGATGACGCGCCCGTCGCGAAACGACCCCACCACTCGCTGCGAGAAGCGATAGCCGGTGACCCAGACGAGCTCGTACGCGGTCCGCTCCCCGACGACCGTCCGGATGCGGCGGTCCAGGCCGCCGTTCGCGCGTTCGGCGTCGGCATCGGTCTGGAGGGGCACCTGCCAGTCAATGCGCCAGATCCCGTCGGGCTGCGGATGGATGAGCACCTGGCGGCCCGGGTTCCAGGGCGGGTCGAAGTGGAAGTGCCGCTCGCTCGTGAACGGCAGGTCGGCGCGGATGTCGGCGATGAGGAAGCGGTCGTCGAACGTGTACCCGTCGAAGGCG
>CAZKFP010000074.1:0-8792 GCA_964552085.1 uncultured Steroidobacteraceae bacterium | reverse complement strand
AAGAACATGACGACCGGCGAGGGCGGCATGCTGACGACGAACGACGGGGAGCTCGCCGATCGCGTCCGCCTCCTGCGCGAGCACGGCATGAAGGTCCGCTACCACCACGACGTCGTCGGCTACAACTTCCGCATGACCGATCTCGCGGCCGCCATCGGCCTCGCGCAGCTGCCGAAGCTGTCCGGCTACAACGAGCGCCGTCGCGCGATCGCGGCGCGCTACGACGCCGAGCTGCGTGGCGTCGTCACGCCGACCGTCCGCCCGGGCGGGACGCACGTCTATCACCAGTACACGATCCGCGTGAACGAGCGGGACACGTTCGCCGAGCGGCTCCGGGAGCGCGGCGTCGGGAGCGCGATCTACTACCCGATCCCGGTCGATCGCCAGAAGCCCTTCGTGGCGCTCGGCTACGGTGAGCGCTCGTACCCGGTCAGCGATCGCCTGACCGCGCAGGTGCTCTCGATCCCGGTCCATCCGGCGCTCAGCGACGAGGAGGTGGGCGTGGTCATCGGGGCCGTCAACGAGACCGCCGCCGAGCTGGGCCCGCTGGAGCTGGCGACGACCGAATGACGAGCGCGCAGGACCGACCTCTGCGCGCCGGCGTGGTGGGCCTCGGGATGATGGGGCGCAACCACGTGCGCGTGTGGGACGAGGCCATCGAGGGCGTCGAGCTCGTCGCCGTGGCCGACCCGGACCCGGCCGCCCTGCGGCGCGCGACCGCCGGGCGGCGCGCTCGCGGCTTCGAAGATCCGGAGCGCATGTTCGTGGAGGAGGAGCTCGACCTCGTCAGCATCGTCGCGCCGACGAGCCTGCACCTGCCGGTCACGCTCGCCGCGCTCAAGGCCGGAGCCAACGTGCTCGTCGAGAAGCCGATCGCCGCGACCCGCGAAGAGGCGACGCGCATGATCGACGCCGCCGGCGAGGCGGGACGGATGCTCACCGTCGGGCACATCGAGCGCTTCAACCCGGCCATCCGGGAGCTGCACCGCCGCCTGGCCGAGGGTGAGCTCGGCCGCATCTTCCAGATTAGCGCCACCCGGCTCGGGCCGTTCCCGGCACGCATCCGCGACGTCGGCGTCGTCGTCGACCTCGCGCCGCACGACCTGGACATCATGCGCTACCTCATCGGTGCGGAGCCGATCCGCATCTACGCCGAGACGGAGCGGCGCATCCATACCGAGCACGAAGACCTCTTCAACGGGACGATGAAGTTCGCGAACGGCGTCGTCGGCGTGCTCAACATCAACTGGCTCACGCCGACGAAGCGCCGCGAGCTGACCGTCACCGGCGAGCGAGGCATGTACGTCGCGGACTACATCGAGCAGGATCTCGTCTTCTATGCGAACACCGATGCGGACGACACCTGGATCAACCGCGGCGTCACGTCGGTCGCCGAGGGCGAGATGACTCGCCGATCGATCCGGCGCGAGGAGCCGTTGGGCGTCGAGCTGCGCGAGTTCGCCCACGCCGTTCGCGACGGCGGACCGCCGCCGGTCGACCCGCACGACGCGATGGTCGCGCTCCTGCTGGCACGCAAGATGGTGGAGTCGGCGCTCAGCGGCGAGGCGATCGCCGGCGCCGCGCTCGAGGAGGCTTTGACATGAAGATCGCCGTGATCGGGCTCGGCCACATCGGCCTGCCGCTGGCGGTCCAGTACGCGTCGCGCGGCCACGACGTGCTGGGCATCGACGTCGCGCGGCCGATCGTCGACGCCATCAACCGCGGCGAGTCGCCGCATCGCGACGAGCAGGCGCTCATCGACCGCGTCCCGGCCCTCGTCGCAGAGGGTCGCCTGCGGGCCACGACCTGGGCGGAGCCGGAGGGCATGCGCGAGGCGGAGGCGGTCGTCGTCATCGTGCCGGTCGTCGTCGACGCCGAGCGCCAGATCGACTTCGGGCCGATCGACGCGGCGACGCGTGACATCGCAGCCAACCTCGGCCGGGGCGCCCTCGTCGTCTACGAGACGACGCTCCCGGTCGGCACGACGCGCGACCGCTTCGGACCGGCGCTCGCGTCGGGCAGCGGGCTCGAGCTCGACCGCGACTTCTTCCTCGCCTTCAGCCCGGAGCGCGTCCTCGTCGGCCGGGTCTTCCTCGACCTCCAGCGCTACCCGAAGATCGTCGGCGGCACGAGCGAAGAGAGCACGCGCCGCGCGGTCGATTTCTATCGGTCGGTCCTCGCCGAGGGCACGGAGGTGACGCGGGTCACGAACGCCGAGGCGGCCGAGATGACGAAGCTGGCCGAGACGACGTACCGCGACGTGAACATCGCGTACGCGAACGAGCTCGCGCGTTACGCGGCCAGGCACGGGATCGACGTCATGGAGGTCATCGGCGCCGCCAACTCGCAGCCGTACAGCCACATCCACCAGCCCGGCGTCGGCGTCGGCGGGCACTGCATCCCGGTCTACCCGCACTTCCTGTTCAACGACGACCCGGAGCTGCGCCTGCCGCCGCTCGCGCGTGAGATCAACGAGGGGATGGCCGCCTTCGCGGTCGACACGATCGAGGACCGCTTCGGCTCGCTCGACGGCCAGCCTGTCCTCGTCCTCGGCATCGCCTACCGCGGCGACGTGAAGGAGGACGCCTTCAGCTCCGCGTTCCGTCTGCGCGACGAGCTCCTCGCGGCGGGCGCGCGCGTCTTCGCCCACGACCCGTACTTCGACGCGGAGCACCTCCGCGGGCTCGGCTTCGAGCCGTACGAGCTCGGCTCCGGGGAGCCGATTCGCGTCGCCGTCCTGCAGGCGGCGCACGACGCGTACCGCGAGCTCGACCCGGCCAGCCTGCCGGGGCTCAAGCTGTTCGTCGACGGCCGCAACGCCGTCGACCCAGGGCCGTACGAGCGCGCCGGCGTTGGCTATGTCGGCATCGGGCGCTGAGCCCGCGGCCCGCGCGCCATCGGTCGGCATGGCGGCCGGGCGCGGCGTCTGGGTCGTGCTGCCCACGTACAACGAGCGCGAGAACGTCGAGCGGATGGCGATGGCCATCCTCGCCGCCCTGCCCGAGTGCTCGCTTCTCGTCGTCGACGACGCCTCGCCCGACGGCACGGGCGAGCTGGCCGATACGATCGCCGCTCGCGAGCGCCGCGTCGCCGTCCTGCATCGGCCCGGCAAGCAGGGGCTCGGCGTGGCGTACCGCGACGGGTTCCGCTGGGTGCTCGAGCGACCGGAGACGCGCGCCGTCGTCCAGATGGACGCCGACTTCAGCCACGATCCGGCCGTCCTGCCGCGGATGCTCGCGCCGCTCATGGGCAATGCCGACCTCGTCCTCGGCACGCGCTACATGCCGGGCGGGTCGACCGTCGGATGGCCGTGGTATCGGCGGTTCATCAGCCTCGGTGGCACGATCTTCGCGCGCATCGTGCTCATGCTGCCGTACCGGGACCTCACCGGCGGCTTCAAGGCGTGGCGGCGCGAGCTCATCGACGCCATCCGCCTGCGCGAGACCGCCGGTTCGGGCTACGGGTTCCAGATCGAGACGACGTGGTGGGCCCACCGCCGCGGCGCGACGATCGTCCAGGTGCCGATCGTCTTCCGGGAGCGGACGGCCGGCACCTCGAAGATGAGCGGCGGCATCGTGCGTGAGGCGATGCTCCTCGTGCTGCGCCTGCGTTGGGGCGCGATCAGGGACGCGCTGCGCGGCGGTTAGCGACCGGGCCGGACCGTGCGCTCGCGCATGGCATCGGCTAGCATGGCGCGGCGCCGGGCCCGGCGGCCGCGAGAGCCGCACGCCGAGCCGCCGCATGACCTCCGCGAAGAGCACGTCACCGTGAGTTCATGACCTTTCGATCTCGACCAGTCCTCGACCGCAAGCACCGCCCGCGCTGGCAGGACGAGCTGCGCACCCAGCAGCTCACGATCGCGGCCTTTGCGGTGGCGATCGCGCTCGCCCTCGGGATCTTCGGCGCCGCCACGTGGAACGGGTACTGGGAGTCGCACTTTCGCCCGGTCGCCGCGGTCGACGGCACGACGTACGACCGCTCGGACCTGACCGAGCGCGAGCGGATCCTCACGGCCGAGGCGGTGGCCACGGTCGCCGAGCTGCAGGCGCAGCTGGGCGGGCCGCGCGACCAGCTCATCCAGCAGCAGATCGACAGCCTCACCGTCCAGTTCAACAGCGTATCGACGACCGCCTCCGCGTCACTCGTCGAGAGCGCCGTCCTGGCAGCCAGGGCGGGCGACTACGGGCTCGCGGTCAGCGAGGAGGAGCTCGAGGCCGGGATCGCCGAGCGGTTCGCCCTGCCTGAGCGCGTGAACGCGAACCTCATCCTGGTCGACGCGCTCCCCGAGGACGCGGAGCCCGACGACGAGCCGACCGAGGAGGAGATCGCCGCGGCCGTCGACGAGGCCCAGGCGGCGCTCGATCGGATCGAGGGCGGGGAGGAGTTCGCGACGGTGGCCGCCGAGGTCAGCGACGACTTCACCGCCGCCTCGGGCGGCGCGCTCGGCTGGTTCCAGGGCGACGACCCGGCGTACGACGAGTACTTCGAGGCGCTCTCCGGGGCCGAGGAGGGTGAGTTCGTCGGGCCGATCGAGACGGAGCGCGGCGTGGTGGTGCTCGAGCTCGTCGCTCGACGCGAGGCGACCGCCGACGGCGGCTTACGCCAGCTGCTGCGCGACGCCGGCATCGACGACACCAGCTACCGCGACTTCGTGCGTGACGAGCTCCTCGTCGACGAGTTTCGCGCGTACTTCTCCGAGGAGGTCGTGACCTCCCCGGCCCCGCAGCAGCGCGTCGCGCAGATCGTCGTCGCGCCGGTGCAGGGGACGGTCGTGCCGCAGGATCGGGGTCGGCATGTGCTCATCGCGCCCGATCCGGAGCTCGACGACCAGGCGGAGGCGACCGACGAGCAGTGGGAGGCGGCGCTCGAGGAGGCCCGGGAGGTCCAGGCGCTCGCCGAGGCCGACGACGCCGACTGGTTCGCGATCGCCGAGGAGCGCAGCGACGATCCCGGATCGGCCGCCCGTGGCGGCGACCTTGGCTGGTACGACCCGGCCAACGTCCAGTTCGTGGCCGAGTTCGCGGCGGCGCTCACGGCGCTCGACGTGGGCGAGGTCAGTGATCCGGTTCGTACCCAGTTCGGCTACCACGTCATCCAGAAGACCGGCGAGCGGGAGAGCCCGCAGGCCCAGGCCGACGAGCTCGTGCGGGAGCTGCGCGCCGATCCCGACGCCTTCGCCGAGGTCGCGACGAGGGTGAGCGAGGACCACGCGACCGCGAAGGAGGGAGGCGAGTTCGGTTGGGTCGCGCCGTACCAGCTCGACGCGATGCACGAGGAGGTGATCTTCGCCATGTCGGAGGAGGGCGAGATCAGCGAGCCCGTCGACACCGGCACCGAGGGGATCGTCATCTACCGCCTCCTCGAGTCGGCCGAGAGCCGCGAGATCGAGGACGAGCGGTTGGAGCAGATTCGACGCAGCGGCTTCGAGCGCTGGATGGCGGACGACGTCCGCGCCCCGGTCGAGACCTGGGTCGACCCGCAGTTCGCTTCCTCGACCGCCACCTGAGCCGATGAGCGCCGACGCGTCGCGCGGCGTCGACGCCCTGCTCGCGGCCGCCGGCCTCGATGCGGGCGATGGCGTCCAGGTCGCTTCGGCCGGCCGCATCGCATCGGTCGCTTTCGACCCCTCCCTGCCACTGCTCATCCTGCGCGGCGGGATCGAGCCGGGGCCGTCGCTTCCGGGGCGTCACGCGCGCTCGGGCCCGATCGCCGTCCTCGCATCGGTCTATCCGCCGTCACATCCGTTCCGGCGCCTCGCCGATGGCGGGATGGTCGTCCTCGAGCAGCTGGACGAGACACAGCTCGCGGCCGACGACTGGCTCGTGACGGCCCTCGATCCGATCGACAACCTGGCGAGCCCGCACGGCATGGCGGCGATCAGCGCCCGGCTGCGGGCGCCGGGCGGCTGTCCCTGGGACAGGAAACAGACGCACCTGACGCTGCGGCCCTATCTGCTGGAGGAGGCGTACGAGACGCTCGACGCGATCGAGAACGGTTCGCCCGCCGACCTGGCCGAGGAGCTCGG
This sequence comes from uncultured Steroidobacteraceae bacterium, assembly GCA_964552085.1. Lineage (GTDB taxonomy): Bacteria > Chloroflexota > Limnocylindria > QHBO01 > QHBO01 > JACDBZ01. The sequence goes on along the minus strand of CAZKFP010000074.1, from coordinate 2,767 downwards.
CGATCTCCTGCTTCAGGTCATCCTGCACGCGCAGTTCGCCGCGGAGGAGGGGGCGTTCGACCTGACCGACGTGTATCGGTCGATCGCTGGAAAGATCGTGCGTCGCCACCCGCACGTCTTCGGCGAGGTCACCGCCGCCGGCGTCGAGCAGGTGATCGCCAACTGGGAGACGATCAAGGCGGGCGAGCGCGCCGAGCGCGGCAAGGAGCACGAGGGGGCCTTCGGATCCGTCGCGCGGGCGCTGCCCGCCCTGCCGGCCAGCCGCGAGATCCAGGAGCGCGCATCGACGCTCGGATGGGACTGGGAGGCGATTTCGGGCGTCTGGGACAAGGTGGACGAGGAGCTCGCCGAGCTGCGCGAGGCCGGCACCGACGACGAGCGCCTGCACGAGCTGGGCGACCTCCTCTTCGCGCTCGTGAACCTCGGCCGCTGGATGCAGCTCGACCCGGAGGAGGCGTTGCGCGTCGCGAACCATCGATGGGTCGCTCGCTACCGGCGCGTCGAGCGCCTGGCCGCCGAGCGCGGGATCGACCTCGACACCCTGTCGCTCGCGGAGAAGGACGTGCTGTGGGATGAGGTGAAGGCGCGGTGAGCGACGTCCGGCGCGTCGCGCTCGTCGTCCATGCCATCTACCCCGGGGATCCGCGCATCCGCCGCCAGAGCGACGCCCTCGTCGAGGCCGGGTACGAGGTCGACGTCATCTGCTTGCGACAGCGCGGCGAGGCGGAAGTGGAGACCGACGGCGCGCTGCGCATCGTCCGCCTGCCCGTGAACCGCAGCTTCGTCGGCTTCGCTGGGCACCTGGCCGAGTACGTCGCCTTCACCGCCATGGTCGCGTGGCGGCTCGCACGCGAGCATCGCACCCGGCGCTACGACCTCGTGCAGGTCGCCACGGTTCCCGACTTCCTGGCCTTCGCGGTGCTGCCGGAGAAGCTCGGTCGCGTGCCGCTGCTGCTCGACCTGCACGAGGACATGCCCGAGTTCTTCCGCGACCGGTTCGCGTCGCCGATCCTGCGGCCGCTCCTGCCGCTCGTCACGGCGTCGACGCGCGCCGCCGCCGCGCTGGCCGACGAGCTCATCACCGTCCACGAGCCGCTCCGCGACCTGTCGATCGCTCGCGGCGTCGACCCCGACCGGATCAGCGTCGTCATGAATAGCGCCGACGGGCGGCTCTTCGATCCCGCGCGCCACGAGCGCCGGCCGTTCATGGCCGACGGCACGCTCCGCCTCATCCACCACTCGAACTTCCAACGCATCTATGGCCTCGACGTCGCGATCGATGGCCTCTCCCGGCTTCCGGCCGGCCTGGACTGGCGGCTCGACGTGTACGGCGACGGTCCGTGGCGCCCGCAGATCGAGGCCGCCATCGGGCGCACGGCCACGGATGCGCGGGTCACGCTCCACGGCCGGGTGCCGATGGACGACCTGCCCGGGCTGCTGGCCGGCGCCGACATCGGTCTCGTCCCGTCACTGCCCGAGCCCTATCTCGAGTACAGCCTGAGCACGAAGCTGCTCGAGTATGCGGCGATGGGCGTGCCGACGATCGCGAGCGACCTCGCGACGTTCCGTCATCACTTCACCGATGCCGCCCTCCGTCTCGTGCCCGGCAACGACCCGGACGCGATCCGCGAGGCGGTCGAGTCGCTCGTCGCCGATCCGGCGGGCACCGTCGAGATGGGCCTCGAGGCGCGCCGCCAGGCGGCCGCCTACGACTGGGAGGTTCAGAAGGGACGCTACCTCCGGATCGTCGAGCGCCTCATCGGCCCGGAAGGCGGCGGCTGACCGCGGCGCCGATGCGCTCGAGGTCGCGGGGCTCGACGATGCGCAGGGCGATGACCGCGAGCGGATAGGCGGCGATGCAGCCGAGCCGCCAGGCGACCGTGTCCGGGCCGAGCAGCGCCGCCCCCGCCAGCCCGCCGGCGATGAGGAGCGCGCCGGTGACGCGCGGCAGGTCCCAGCGCACCGGGTAGTAGCGCTGGCCGACGGCACCGGTGCCGACCGCCAGGAGCGCGAAGCCGGCGATTGTCGCGATGCCGGCCCCGATCATCCCCATCCCCGGCACGAGCAGCAGGTTGAGCGCGAGGTTCGCTGCCGCGGCGGTCCCGACGGTGACCGGCAGCCAGCCGGTCCGAGAGGTCAGGTTCAGGCCGGTGGCGACGATCGTGTAGACGCCGTACAGGACCATGCCGAACGCGCTGAACGGGACGATGTAGCGCGCGTCGTCGAATCCCGGCGTGAGGAGGAGCCGGATCGCATCGGTCCCGATGGCCGCGAGCACAAGTGCGGCGCCGGCCGCGGTGACGGTGAAGAGGGTCAGGACCCGCCGGAAGACGCGCGGGGCATCGTCGGAGCGGGCGATCTCCCAGTACGCGGCGCCCCAGGCGAGGGTGAACGGCGCGATCGCGAGCGCGTTGATGACGAGCCCGCCGGTGTAGCCGGTGGCGTAGACGCCGAGCTCCTCGAACCCGTGGTAGGCGTTGCTGACGTACCGGTCCGCCAGGTTGAGGCCCCAGCTCGCCAGGGCGGCGGGAACGAGCGGCAGGCAGAACGCGAGCATCGAGCGGCTCAGCGCCGGGTTCCACGACGGGCCGATGCCGGTGCGGCGCAGGTAGACCGCCATCCCGACCGTGGCGCTGATGAGCGCGGAGACGACCGACCCGAGCACGACGCCGAGCGGCCCCATGTCGAGGCCGACGACGAACCCGATGATGAGCACGCTGCCGATGACGGCCCGCCCGAACGAGATCATCGCGTACGCCCGCGGCTG